>JAWXUJ010000001.1:0-21846 GCA_044432765.1 Eubacteriales bacterium
AGGTTTATCCGCTTCGCTCAACGTGAAAGGGAACCGAGGTTCCCTTTCACACTTTCCCTCCTTGCGAAAATTTCGGGCTGGAGGGTTTTTTGACAGATTGCAAAAAACACCGCCTTTCGGCGGCGTTTTTCCTATTTGACCATGTTGTTTAGGGCATATTCAATACATTGATTGATAACTTTATTAAATGAAATGTTGTGCTTTTCGCTCAACAAGGTCAGTTTTTCAAATACTTCTGGCTTCATACGGATGGTTCGATTGATGGAGGAAATTTTTTCGTTGTCGGCATTGATTGCGAATGGTTCGCTCATGTCATATCACATCCTGTAATTGTTTTTTGTAATTATACATTGACATTGAACAAAATGTAATGTACAATTATGTAATCAAAGAATGATTACAAGAGGTGATAGTATGCCGGATTATCAGAAAATGTATACCACATTATTCAATCAAATCACAAGTGTAATTGAAGAATTGCAAGAAATTCAGCAAAAAACAGAGGAAATGTATGTGATTGAGGGTGAAAATGACAAGCCACCATTAGAGAGAACTCCTAACTTCAAATAGGAAAAACACCGCCTTTCGGCGGTGTTTTTCCTATTCTTTGACATTTTTAATGGTCAGGCTGATGCGTTTTCGCTTCATGTCCACTTCCAGGACGGCAACTTTTACCACATCGCCAACGGACAGGATTTCCGAGGGGTGTTTGATGAATTTGTTACAGATTTGGGAGATGTGCACCAGGCCGTCTTCATGGACGCCGATGTCCACAAATGCGCCGAAGTCGATGACGTTGCGGACGGTGCCGGTCAAAACCATGCCGGGCTTCAAGTCCTTCATCTCCAAAACGTCGGTGCGGAGCAGGGGAGGGGGCAGTTCGTCCCGGGGGTCGCGGCCTGGTTTTTGCAGTTCCTTGACCACGTCCTGGAGGGTGGGGACACCGACCCCGCATTGCTCTGCCGCGTCGGTGAGACCCAGGGATTCCAACTTTTGGGGCAGGGCAGACAGGCCGGGTGTGCCAATATCTTTCAGGGTAAAACCGGTGATTTCCAGGATTTTTTTGGCGGCATCGTAACTTTCTGGGTGGACACCGGTGTTGTCCAAAATCTGCTTGCTCTCGGCAACACGGAGGAAGCCGGCGCATTGCAGGAAGGCTTTGGGGCCCAATTTTGGCACCTTGAGTAGTTGCTTTCTGGCGGTGAAGGCACCGTTTTCCTCCCGGTAGGCCACGATGTTTTTGGCGGTGGTGGCGGTGAGGCCGGAAACTTGTTTCAACAGAGGCATGGAGGCGGTGTTCAGGTCCACACCCACGGCGTTGACGCAGGATTCTACCACTCCGCCCAGGGCTTCGTCCAACCGTTTTTCTGGCATATCGTGTTGATATTGCCCCACACCGATGGCTTTGGGGTCGATTTTCACCAGTTCTGCCAAGGGGTCTTGGAGTCGGCGGGCGATGGACACGGCGCTCCGCAGGTTGACGTCGAAATCGGGGAATTCCTCTGCTGCCAATTTGGACGCAGAGTAGACCGAAGCACCGGCTTCGTTGACAATCATATAGCTGACGGTGCCGGGGAATTTGGAAATCATCTCCACGGTCATCTGCTCCGTTTCCCGGCTGGCGGTGCCGTTGCCGATGGCGATGTGGGTGACGCCGTGGGCACGAATCAGCCCGGACAATTTGGCGATGGCCTCGTCTTTTTTTGCGTTGGAGAAGGTGGGGTAGACCACGGTGGTGTTCAAAACCTTGCCGGTTTCGTCAATGACAGCCACTTTGCAACCGTTGCGGTAGCCGGGGTCCAGACCCATGGTCACGTTGCCTTTGACCGGGGGTTGGAGGAGCAGAGGCTTTAGGTTCAGGGCGAAGTTGCCGATGGCAGATTCACTGGCGGTTTCCGTCAAGGTGTTGCGGATTTCGCGCTCCATGGAGGGGGCGATGAGCCGGTCGTAGCTGTCAGCCACCGTGTTTCGCAGGAAATTCATGGCACTGGAGCCGGGGATGATGACGGTGCGGTTCATGGATTGGAGCACCAATTCCCGGTCGATTTCCACGTTCACTTTTAGGAAGTTTTCCCGCTCGCCCCGGTTGATTGCCAGGACTTGGTGGGGTTGAGTTCTGCCCACTGGGCTGGCAAATTCGTAGTACAGCCGGTAGACTGAGTCGGTTTCTGGGTCGGTTGCCACGGTTTTCACCAGGCCGCGTTGGTTCATCATGGTGCGGATGGTTTTCCGGATGTCGGCACTGTCGGAAATCAGTTCAGCGATGATGTCACTGGCACCTGCCAGGGCGTCGGCGGCGGTTTCTACGCACAATTCTGGATTGACATAATCTTCGGCCAGGATTTCCGGGGCAGGGGTGTTTTTGGCCTGTTCATAGATGGTGAGTGCCAGAGGTTCCAAGCCTTTTTCCTTTGCCATGGTGGCGCGGGTGCGCCGTTTTTGCTTGTAGGGACGGTATAAATCCTCCAATTCCGCCAAGGTTTTGGCGTTGTCGATGGAGAGGGACAGTTCTTCCGTCAGTTTTTCCTGACCGTCAATGGATTTTTTTACCTCTTGCCGGCGGGTGTCCAGATTCCGCAGGTAGGTCAGACGGTCTGCCAAATCTCGGATGACTTGGTCGTCCATGGCGCCGTGTTGCTCCTTACGGTAGCGGGCGATGAAGGGGATGGTATTGCCTTCGTCAATCAGGGCGATGATGTTTTCCACGTGGGTCAAGGCTTGACCCAGTTCGCGGGATAAAATTTGGGAAATGGTTTCCATAACATTCTCCTTGGTATTTGTTTTTGCCATTATATCACAAATGCGCGGCATTGTGATATAATATGGCATCTTTTTCGGTTCTTTGCGAAGCAAAGGAGAAAAACTGCCATTTTAAAATATTAATGATTGCGTAGCAATATTATAACATAAAACAGGGGAAAAAGCCACAAAAACAGGGCGGGAACACGGTTCACGCCCTGTTTTTTTAGATTAAAATACCGTTGCAGTGGTCGATTTCGTGTTGGATAATTTGGGCGGTGTAGTCTTCAAAGACTTTGTAGCGGGTTTGAAATTTTTCGTTTTGGTACTCCAATTTGATGATGCGATACCGCTTGGTGGGGCGAACGCCCTCCAGTGACAGGCAGCCTTCTTCGGTGGAGTAGGGGGTGGATTGTTTGATGATTTTTGGGTTGAACAACACCAGTGGGTGTCCGTTGCATTGGACAACGATGATCCGTTTTGCCACGCCAATCATGTTGGCAGCCAGGCCGACGCATCCCTCGTGGTGGTGAACCAAGGTGTCCACCAGGTCGGTGGCGACATCTAAGTCCGCAGAGGTTGCGGTTGAGGACGGTTGACATAAGAACATGGTGTCTTTGACGATGTCGCGTATCACTGTGCCACCTCGTTGCCCTTGGCGCGATCGAAGGTGTCGCACAGTTCTGCCAATTTTTCCACGTGCTCTTTGGTGAATTCGCCATCTTTCATCCGCCACATCCAGTTGCCTTGGTTGGTGGAGGGGAAGTTCATTCGGGCGGTGGTGTCTTTGGATAGGATGTCTTGCATTTGTAAAATAAAGGTATTGCAAACGGAGGCAAAGCCGAAGGCGATGAGCCGCTCCAGTAAATCGGCGGGGTCTTTGCAGTCCAAATATTTGCATAAATATTCTTGCGTGTGGTTACTGATGGAGTCCAGATACCCCAGGGTGGTATCGTTGTCGTGGGTGCCGATGTAGAGAACGCTGTTGGGAATGTGGTTGTGGGGCAGGTAGATGTTTTGACTTCCGGAATCGAAGGCGAACTGGAGCACTCGCATCCCGGGGTAGCCGGAATCCCGGAGCAATTCCTTGACTTCCTCGGTGAGCACACCCAAATCCTCGGCAATGATTTTGGAGGAGCCAACGGCGCTGTCGATGGCGGCAAGGAGTTTTTTGCGGGGACCGGTGGTGTAGAATCCCTCTTTTGGGGAGCCGTCCAAGGGGACGGAATAGTAACGTTCAATGCCGATAAAGTGGTCAATTCGGATGATATCATAGATTTTTGCGGAGAAAGCCATCCGTTTTTTCCACCAGGAGAAGTCGTCTGCTTCCAGGGCATCCCAGTCGTAGAGGGGGTTGCCCCACTTTTGACCATCGGCGGAAAATGCGTCGGGGGGACAGCCTGCCACAAACTTGGGGGACAGTTTTTCATCCAGTTGGAAGTACTGGGGATTTGCCCAGATGTCGGCGCTGTCCAGGGAGATGTAGATGGGGATATCCCCGATGATTTTGATGCCTTGGCTGTTAGCATAGTCTTTCAACTGGTTCCATTGCTTGAAAAATTTGAACTGAACAAACTTGAAATAGCCGATTTCTTTATTCAGAAGTTTTGTATATTTATCCATGGCCTTGGGTGTGCGGGCTTTGATGTCTTCGTCCCATTCATACCATGGTTTGTTGTCGAAATGTTGCTTGCAGGCCATGTAGAGAGCGTAGTCGTCCAACCAGTAGGCTTCGTTTTTGATGAACGTTTGATAGGGGACAGAGGTCAAAACCTTGGTTTGTATATAGGCCAGGTGGAGAACGTCTGCCTTGTGCTCCCACAGTTTTTCATAGGAGACACAGTCCGGTTTGTCGAACCATTGACGGTTGACATAATCAAATTTATTCAACATTTTTTGTTGGTGTAAAAAGTTCAAATCGATGAAGTAGGGGTTGCCGGCGAAGGCGGAAAAGGACTGGTAGGGGCTGTCGCCATAGCTGGTGGGACCGATGGGCAAAACCTGCCAATAGGTCATTTTACTGGCGACCAGCTTGTTCACGAAATCGTAGGCCGCATCGCCCAGAGTGCCCATGCCATAGGGGGAGGGGAGGCTGCTGATGGGCAAAAGAATGCCCGCGGCGCGTTGTTTCATAGTAAAACCTCTCTTTAGGGCACCTCTAAAAACCTATGACAGGCAAGTTAACCCATCTTTTGTCCTCATTTTTTGCCCAAATTTCCGCTCAATCCAATAAGGATTACCCGAAAATTTGAACAAATCTGAGAACAAAATCTAGGGCTATCTTGCCCGCCCTAAATTTTTAGAGGTGCCCTTTATCTATTTTGGAAGGGTGGTAAAATCTGGTATGCTATAGGGGATTGCAAGGGAGCCACCAGGCTCCCTTGTATTTATGGTCACATCTAAAAACCTATGACAACCAAGCTGACTTATCTTTTGCCCTCATTTTTTGCCCAAATTCTCGGCCAATCCACAAAGGATTACCCTCAAATTTGAACAAATCTGAGGACAAAATCTGGCGCCATCTTGCCCACCCTAGGTTTTTAGAGGAGCCCTTATTTGGTGTTGATGATATAGGACCATGGTTCCATGGTGTATTCCGTGTCGCCAATGGTGAAGACGGGGGTGTGTTCACTGCGGTTGATGAAAATTTCCATGAATTTCCGCTTGTAACGGCGGCGATAGACGATGACATCGTCTTTTGCGTAGGAGAATTGGACGTCGCCATGGACGAGGCAGGGGTTGTCCTTGCGGAGTTTGCCCAGGTAGCGGTACCATTCCAGCAGGTCTTGGTTCTCCTGACCCCAAGGGAAGGTTTTCCGATTCAGAGGGTCTTCGTAGCCCTCCATGCCCACTTCGTCGCCGTAGTAGATGCAGGGGGAACCGGGCATGGTGAACTGAATCAGGCTGATCAGTTTTTGAAGTTTGATGCCCAAATCGTATTGTTCTGGGGTCAAAACTGCCTCGGCACGTTCTGTTTTGGTCTCGAAATGTTCGCCAACCAGGACGGTTAAAATTCGGGCGGTGTCGTGGGTGCCAACAATGTTCATCAGGCTGTGGAAGAAGTTGGGAGGATAATTTTCCTGCAATGTCTCCACGCACTCCCGAAATTCTTGGGCGTAGCCGTCCTTCATGTAGTGAATCAGGGCATCTTTCATAACGTAGTTCATGACGCTGTCCAGGTATTGACCGTAGACGTATTGCCGGCGCTTGTCATAGCTCTCCTTGGTGGAGGCATCTTCCCAAACTTCGCCGATAACTATGGCTTCGGGGTTCACGGATTTGGCGGCGATGTTCAGTTTTTGGATGAATTCGTCGGGCAGTTCGTCGGCTACGTCCAGGCGATAGCCACTGGCACCGAGACGGAGCCATTTTTTGATGACACTGTTGTCGCCGTCAATGATATAGTTGACATAATCTTCATTCATCTCGTTGACTTCTGGCAGGGTGTAGATGCCCCACCACGCGGCGTATTCATCGGGAAATTCCTTGAAGGTGTACCAACTGGCGTAGGGAGAATCCTCCGATTGGTAGGCACCCACCGAAGGGTAGGAGCCTTTGCCATTGAAGTAGAGGCTGTCAAAGCCGGTGTGGCTGAACACCCCGTCCAGGATGATTTTCATGCCCATTTTTTTGGCTTTTTTGCACAGGCGGGCGAAATCGGCTTCGGTGCCCAGGTATTTGTCGATGGTTTTGTAGTCGCCGGTATCGTAGCGGTGGTTGGAATAGGCTTGGAAAATGGGGTTCAGGTAGATGGTGCTCACGCCCAGGGACTTCAAATAGTCCAATTTTTCCATAACACCTTTCAGATTGCCACCGAAAAAGTCGTTGTTTAGGACTTCGCCCTCCTCGTTGGGCAGATAGACAGGCAGTTCATTCCAGTTTTTGTGTACCACGCGACCATCCATTTTGCGTGGGGTGCGGGTGCGGTGGAACCGGTCGGGGAACACGTTGTAGGTGATGCCTTCGCCGTACCAACTGGGGATTTGGTAGGTGTCGTCGTAGACGGTTTGTTGGAAGGAGTAGGGCTTGTCGATGATGCGACCAAGACCGCCGAAGTCTTTGCTGACGTATTGGACACCGGCTGGAGTTTCCAGGCGGAAGTGGTACCAATAGGGGGCGCAACCTTGGTCAGCGGTGAATTTGACGGTGAAAAGTTGGGGATCTGTGGCGGACTTACCGGTTTTCATGGGATATTCCAGGAAAGCCTCCCCATCTTTTGCGATACATAGGGTGGCAGAGGTGGTTGCCACCTCTGCCGGAATTTGAATTTTAAACGTCACCTGGGCGCCGTGGGGCACGGCACCGCAGGGATGTTTGTAGAATGAGTTACGAGAATTAAAAACCATGAGGTTCCCCTTACATTGTGAATTTCACTGGCACTTTCCAGATGTTGTGGGCATAGTCGGAGATGGCGCGGTCGGCGGCGAAGCGACCAGAGCTTGCGATGTTCATGAGAGAACAGCACTGCCAGTTGTCTTGGTGACCATAGAGGGTGTTGGCCCGCTCGTGGGCGTTGATGTAGTTGACGAAATCGCCCAAAACCAGGTATTTGTCGCCGTGACCGGAGCTGCCGTTCATGAGAATGTTGACCAAATCGCCATAGGACTTGCCGTCGGTGAAGCCGGCGTTCAGCTTTTTCAGAACCATTTGGATGGCGGGGACAGAGTTGTATAGCTCGGTGGTGTTGTACAGGCCGTTGGACAGAATGTGGTTGACTTCCTCGGTGGTTTTGCCGAAGATGAAAATGTTTTCTTCGCCCACTGCCTCTGCGATTTCCACGTTTGCGCCGTCCAAGGTGCCCAGGGTGATGGCGCCATTGAGCATGAATTTCATGTTGCCGGTACCGGAGGCTTCTTGGCCTGCAGTGGAGATTTGTTCGGAGATTTCGCAGGCGGGGATGATGATTTCAGCCTTGGAAACGTTGTAATCTTCGATGAAGACCACTTTCAGCTTGTCGCCAATTTTGGGGTTGCTGTTGATTTCATAGGCCAGGGAGTTGAGCAGGTTGATGATCCGCTTGGCGGTGTAGTAGCCGGGAGCGGCCTTTGCGCCAAAGACGAAGGTGTGGGGCTGCATATCGAAGGTGGGGTCTTCCAACAGACGTTGGTAGAGATAGACGATGTGCAGTGCGTTGAGCATTTGACGCTTGTATTCGTGGATACGCTTGACTTGGACATCGAAGATGGAGTCGGTGTTGACGGTGATGCCGTTGTGCTCCTTGATGTAGGCTGCCAGACGTTCTTTGTTGTGGTGCTTGATTTCAAACAGTTTGTCTAAGACTTGCTTGTCATCGGCGAATTTCTTCAGAACCATCAGCTCGGATGGGCAGGTTTTGAAGCCCTTGCCAATCAGCTCGGTGACAAAATCGGACAGCTCCTCGTTGGCGAGACACATCCAACGTCTGTGGGCGATGCCGTTGGTCACGTTGCGGAAGCGGGCGGGGTACATATCGTAGAAATCGTGGAACAGGTCGTCTTTCAGAATCTCACTGTGCAGGGCGGAAACGCCGTTGACGGAGAAGGAGGAGACGATGGACAGGTTTGCCATTTTCACGAAATTGTGGGAGATGATGGACAGTTTTTGGACTTTTGCTTCGTCATCGGGGAAGCGGTCCATGACTTGCTTGCAGAAACGACGGTTGATTTCCACCACGATGGACAGGAGGCGAGGCACGATGGAGCGCATGAGATCCACGCTCCAGCATTCCAGAGCTTCTGGCAGGACGGTGTGGTTGGTGTAGGCGAAGGACTGGCCTGTGATGCCCCATGCCATATCCCAGCCGTAGCCCTCTTCGTCCATGAGAATCCGCATCAGTTCCAAGATGGCCAGTGCGGGGTGGGTGTCGTTGATTTGGAACACGTTTTTGATGGCGAAGTTTTTCAGAGTGCCGTATTTGGCTTTGTGCTTTTGGGTGATGTCTTGGATGGTGGCGGAGACCAGGAAGTATTGTTGCTTCAGGCGCAGAGCTTGGCCTTCCAAGTGGTTGTTTTCAGGGTAGAGCACCATGGAGATGACTTCTGCCATGGCTTGTTCCTCCAGTGCGTGGAGGTATTTGCCTTGGGAGAACAGGGACATATCCAGAGCCACAGGGCTTTTGGATTCCCACAGGCGGAGGCGGGCGATGTTTTGGGTATCATAGCCGGACATGGGCAGGTCATAGGGCACAGCCAGGACGGTGGTGTAATCATGGTAGACTGGTTGCATTCTGCCGTCAATCATCTCTTCGGAGACGGTGCCACCGAAGCGGACTTCTTTGGCTTCATTGGCGGCGGGGATCATCCAGATGTCGCCACGGTCCAGCCAGGTGTCGGGGAGTTCTACTTGGTGACCGTCCACAATTTTTTGCTTGAACAGACCTTGAGCGTAGCGGATGGTGTAGCCGTTGGCAACCACGTCGGTGGAGGCCATGGAGTCCATGAAGCAGGCAGCCAGACGACCCAGGCCACCGTTGCCCAGACCGGGATCGGGTTCAGTTTTGAAGATGTGGTCAGCGTCCACGCCCAAATCGGTCAATGCGGCGCGCATTTGATCCAGCATTTTCAGGTTGAGGCAGTTGATTTCCAGGGAACGACCCAGAAGGAATTCGATGGACAGGTAGTGGACTTGGCGAGGGTTTTTGCCATCTACGTCGTTTTGAATTTTCATCATGCGATCGCCCAAAACGTCCCGGACAACCAGGGCGCAGGCCTTGAAGACTTGTTCTTCGGAGGCATTGTCAATTTCTACGCCGTAGTGGCGAGTCAATTTGCCGGTAATTGCTTTTTTGATTTCAGCTTTTGTGAATTTCATTCTTATTTCTCCTTGATTGGTGTAGTTATGGGGTGTATTGTCCTATATTCGGACGGCAAAAGTTGTCGTACCAATGCAAGACAATACATTTTATATGCAGTCCGAGGACAGCCCAAAGGCTGTCCTGAACTGGACTGTATTAACAGTTTTCGTAGATTTCCACGTACTTTTTTGCGGAGCTGTCCCAGGTGAAGTCCTTGACCATGGCACGTTTCATAATGGCGGTGAAGGCCTTGCGGTCGGTTTTGAACAGGTGACAGGCTTGCTCAATGACATGGAGCATATCGTGGGCGTTGATGTCGTGGAAGGAGAAGCCATCTCCGGTCTCCACGTCGGCGCGGTATGCCTCCACGGTGTCAGCCAAACCGCCGGTTTCCCGGACGATGGGCAGGGTGCCGTAGCGCATGGCGATCATCTGTGCCAGACCGCAGGGTTCACTGATGGAGGGCATCAGGAACAGATCGGCGCCGGCATAGACCTTGTTTGCCAGGTCTTCGGAGAAGGCGATGTTGACGGAGACTTTTTCGGGATGGCGCGCCTTGACGGTGCGGAACATCTCTTCATAGTGGCTGTCGCCGGTGCCAACGACAACGAGACGGACATCCATACGGAGGATGTCCTCCAAAACGGCGGCGATCAGGTCGAAGCCTTTGTGGCTGACGAACCGGCTGATGATGCCGATGACAGGGGTGTCGTCATCGCAGTCCAGAGACAGCATTTCCATCAATTTTGCCTTGTTCTTTGCCTTGATTTCCAAGGTGTCCACGTCATAGTGTTCAAAGAGGGCGGGGTTGGATTCTGGGTTGTAGAGATCCACATCCAGGCCGTTGATCACGCCGTGGACTTTGGCTGCGTTTTCTTGGAGTATGTATTGGAGGCCGTGACCGTAGTAGTCGGTCATAATCTCCTGGGCGTAGGTGTTGCTGACGGTGGTGACTGCATCGGCAGCCAGAACGCCGGCCTTCATGTAGTTGACATCGCCGTCCAGCTCCATAAAGCCACAGTCGAAGAAAAAGTTGTTGATGCCCAGGGTGTCCTCCATCAAGTGGCGACCGAACTGGCCTTGGTAGCCAATGTTGTGGATGGTCAGCACAGTTTTGATGTTTTGGTAGAAGTCGCTGACTTTGTAGTACAGCTTGTGATAGGTGGGAATCAGGGCGGCTTGCCAGTCGTTGGCGTTAATCACATCGGGGCAGAAGCCCACTTGTGGCAACATATCCAACACGGCTTTGGAGAAGAAGGCGAACCGTTCGGAATCGTCGTCGTAGCCGTAGACACCGGTGCGTTTGAAGTAGTATTCGTTGTCGACAAAGTAGTAGACAACACCGTCACGCTCCAACTCCATAATACCACAATATTGTTCTCTCCAAGCCAGATGGACGTAGAAACGGGTGGCAAATGCCATTTCTTTGCGGAATTCCTGCCCGATTTTGTGGTACAGAGGCAAGACGACGCGGATGTCGTGGCCTTGCTGTGCCAAAACCTGGGGCAGTGCGCCAGCCACGTCGGCCAGCCCGCCTGTTTTGATAAAGGGGGCGACCTCACTGGCAACGTATAGAATTTTCATATGATAACTCCTTATACCACGCTACTTTTGGTGATGACAACGGGATAGTTTTTGTGACCCATAATGGTTTTATCCTTGCCGATGAACACGTGTTGGTCGGCGATGATGTGGCCTGCGTTGGCGCCTTCACTGATGGTGCAACGCTTGAGGACGATGGAATTTTTCAGAACAGCGCCTTTTTCCACATGGACATCCCGGAAGAGGATGCTGTTTTCCACAGAGCCTTCCAGGGTGCAACCATCGGCAATCAGGCTCTCACAGACGTGGGAGGTTTCGCTGTAGTAGGTGGGTTGTTCGTCGTGGACTTTGGTGCGAATGGGACGTTTTTTCAGGAACAGTTGATCCCGAACGTCTTTGTTCAAAAGGTCCATGTTGGCATCGTAATACCGTCTCACATCGGTGATTTTGGCGGCATAGGAGTCGTGGACATAGGCTTTCAGGTTCATGGACTTCATGGCCCAGTTGAGACCTTCCAGCTCGAAGTGCTTGTAGTTGTGGGAGGCCCAAACGGTGATGAGATCCATCAAAATGGATTTTTTCATCACATAGATGCCAAGGCCGGTGTGGGTGCACTTGTTGTTCAGGTCGATGCTGACGCAGATTTCGGTGATGTCGTGTTTCCGGTTGACCTTGTAGAATACGTCCTTTTGGTTGTCGGTGGTTTTCTTGGTGCAGACCACGGTGATGTCGGCTTCGGAGTCTTTGTGTTCAGTCACCACTTTTTCCAGGTCGATGTTGGTGATGATGTTGCCGTCGGCAATGACCACATGGTCGGCTCTGCTCTTTTTGATAAAGTCCACAATGCCGATGAGGCCTTCCAGGGTGCCAGAACGGTCGCCAGCGTTGAACACGGCGGCATTCCGGGCATAGGAGTATGGTGGCAACAGGCGAACGCCGCCGATTTTACGAGCCAAATCCCACTCTTTACCGTTGCCGATGTGGTCGATGAGGGATTGGTATTTGTCACGTAGGACAACGCCCACGTGGGTGATGTTGGAGTTGACCATGCTGGACATCATAAAGTCGATGACACGGTAGTGTCCGCCAAAGGGGACAGCAGCAATGGTTCTGTGGTCGGTCAAATCCCGCAAATCTGTGGATTCGTCATAGGTGGTAATGATACCCAATACGTTTTTCATAATGCGTCCCCCCCTTACTTGGCCAATGTGTCTTTGGACACAATGAGTTTTGCTGGAATTTTCACCTTTTCCCCGATGGTGACCTTGGGGCCAACCACGGCGATGCCCCAGTCTTCGGAGCCGTCAGGTTCGGTGCCGATGACGGCATCACGGCGGACCACTGCATCTTCTGCCACGATGGAGTATTGGACGTTGGCGCCTTCTTCAATGACGCAACCGGGCATGAGGATGGAGTAGTTGATGGTGGCACCCTTGCCGATGGTCACATCTTTGAAGACCACAGACTGGTTGACGGTGCCGCCGATTTCACAGCCCTCGGAGACGATGCTGTACATGATTTTTGCATCGGAGGAGGTGTAGTGGGGGTGAGAGGCGGTGTTTTTGCCGTAGATTTTCCAACTTTCGTCGGTGAGATCCAGGCCGTATTTGGGGTCGAGCAAATCCATGTTGGCTTCCCACAGACTGTCGATGGTGCCCACGTCTTTCCAGTAGCCTTCAAAGCGATAGGCGCACATTTTTTTGCCGGCATTCAGCATGGCGGGGAGCAAATCCTTGCCGAAGTCGTTGGAGGATTTGGGGTTTGCTTCGTCTGCGATGAGATATTCCCGCATGACCTTCCAGCTGAAGACGTAGATACCCATGGAGGCCAAGGTGCTCTTTGGCTTTTTGGGTTTTTCTTCAAATTCATAGATGGTGCCATCGGGGTTACAGTTCATAATGCCGAAGCGGGAGGCTTCCTCTAGGGAAACGTCCAACACGGCGATGGTGGCATCGGCACCGGTTTGTTTGTGAGCGGCAATCATCTTGGCGTAGTTCATCTTGTAGATGTGGTCGCCGGAGAGGACAAGGACGTATTCTGGGTCGTATTCGTCGATGAAGTTGATGTTTTGATAAATGGCATTGGCGGTGCCCTTGTACCAAGAGGAGCCTGTGGAGTTCTGATAGGGGGGCAGGGTATAGACGCCGCCATTCAGTCTGTCCAAGTCCCAAGTGATACCACTGCCGATGTAGGAGTTCAGTTTGTGTGGTTCATACTGGGTCAGGACACCGACGGTATCGATGCCGGAGTTGATGCAGTTGGACAGGGGGAAGTCAATGATTTTGTACTTACCACCGAAGGAAACTGCGGGTTTTGCCACCTTGCTCGTCAAGGCGTACAATCTGCTACCTTGGCCACCAGCAAGGAGCATTGCAACACATTCTTTAGCCATACGCTCACCTCAAATTATTTGTCTTTTTTTAGGAATATCGCTGTGTAGGGTCCCACGTGTAGATCGATGGATTGGTCGAATCCATGCATGGGGTTGGGTTGGGTTTTGAGTTTGCCAGGGTTTGTATATCCATTACCACCGAACTCAAACAGATTCGATGTGAATATCTCCTTATAGTTCCCGGCTTCGGGAACACCGATGGAGTAGATGTGGTGTTGGGCAGGGGTAAAGTTGACCAACGCGATGATTTCGGAGCCGTCTTTCGCAATGCGACGGCAGGCGATGATGCTGTTTTGGGTATCGTCTGCGGAGATCCAGGAGAAGCCGTCCCAACTCAGGTCGTTTTCCCAAAGTTGCTTGTTTTTGACGTAGAATTTATTCAGCTTTTTCACATAATTCTGCATTTCGCTGTGTTTGGGATAGTCCAGAAGGAAGAAGTCCAGTTCCCGCTCGAAGTCCCATTCGATGAATTGACCGAACTCACTGCCCATGAAGACCATCTTTTTGCCAGGGTGAGTCATCATGTAGCCGTAGAAGGCGCGGAGGGCGGCGAACTTGTCTTCGTAACTGCCGGGCATTTTGTTCAGCAGGGATTTTTTGCCGTGAACCACCTCGTCGTGGGAGATGGGGAGAATAAAGTTCTCGGAGAAGGCATACATAAAGGAGAAGGTGACTTTGTTGTGGGAACCGCCTTTGAAGTAGGGGTCGATTTCCACGTAGTCCATCATGTCGTTCATCCAGCCCATGTTCCACTTATAGTTGAAGCCCAAACCGCCCATATAGCCGGCCTTGGTGACCATGGGCCAAGCGGTGGATTCCTCTGCCATCATCAGCACATCTGGATGGTCGGAGAGGATGGATTCGTTCATTTTTTGAATCAGGGCAACGGCTTCGGTGTTTTCACGACCGCCACCGGCGTTGGGGCGCCATTGGGTGCGTTCGTAGTCCAGGTAGAGCATGGAGGCCACAGCATCCACCCGCAGGCCGTCAATGTGGAATTTTTCAATCCAGAAGTTGGCAGAGGAGAGCAGGAAGGAACGGACTTCTGTTTTGCCGTAGTCAAAGACCCGGGTGCCCCAGCCTTCGTGTTCCATTTTCAGAGGGTCGGAATATTCATAGAGGCAGGTGCCGTCAAATTCGTAGAGGCCGTGCGCGTCTTTGGGGAAGTGGGCGGGAACCCAGTCCATGATGACACCGATGCCGGCTTTGTGGCATTTGTTGACCAGATACATCAGGTCGGCTGGGGTGCCATAACGGGCGGTGGCGCTGAAAAAGCCAGTGACCTGGTAACCCCATGAGCCATCAAATGGATGCTCCAAAATGGGCATCATTTCGATGTGGGTGTAACCCATGGATTTTACGTAAGGCACCAGCAGATTGGCAAGTTCTCGGTATGTATAAAATTCTTTTTCTCCATCCACAGGCTTGCGGAAGGAGCCCAAGTGCACCTCATAGATGTTCATAGGATTTTCAAAGTGATTTTTTTCTTTTCTGGTAGCCAGCCAGTCTTCGTCTTTCCAGGGATAACCCTCAACATCCCAAATTTTGGAAGCTGTGTTGGGGCGTAGTTCGCTGGCAAAGGCATATGGGTCGGCTTTCAGGACGATTTTTCCGTGGATTTGCTCCACGCTGTATTTGTAGATATCACCAATGTTGACTTCGGAGATGATGGCCTCCCAGATGCCACAATCTGTGACTTTTTTCATGGGGGAGACGGAACGGTCCCAGTTGTTGAAATCGCCAACAACGGAAATGGATTTGGCATTTGGAGCAAAAACACGGAAAATAAACCCCTTTTTACGCCCTTTGTTGCCGTAATGACAGCCCATAAGTTCATAGGCTTTACAGTTGTTGCCTTCGTGGAATAAATATGTACTGTAGTCGAATGCTTCCTTTTTGGAAACTCTTGCCATAGTTTACCACTCCTTTCAGAGATTATACATGAATCCTTGCGGTGATTTTACACCGTCCATATGCAATGTAAACAAATATTTTACATGATTGGAAAAATATTTATTAAATTTACATAGTATTTTAGCATATAATTTCATGTTTGTCAAATTTTAATGTCATTTAATTTTTGGGAATAATACTGATTTTATCAAATTACTTTGTTTACTTTGGTTGACTTTCCTTTGAAAGGATTGTATAATTTAAATAGAATACACAATAGGTGGGACAACTTACCCAAAAGAAACAAGAAATTTAACATAGAGGTGTATGCAAATGTCAATCAAGATGAACTTAGAAAACTTTCAACCATTTTTCAGTGCAGAAGCCACAACGGCCATGATTGGTCGCGTGGAAACGGCTCATAAAACCCTATATTCCAAGTCCGGCCCTGGCAATGATTTCCTGGGTTGGTTGGATCTGCCTGAAAAGGCCATGGCTCTGGCTGCGGACATCAAGGCCACTGCTGAAAAAATCAAAAACGAATCCGAAGTCCTGGTGGTTGTAGGCATCGGCGGTTCCTATCTGGGCGCTCGCTCTGCCATTGAGTTTATGAACTCCCCCAACTACAATCTGAAAGACCGGAAGGGTTGGCCTCAAATTTTCTTTGCCGGCAACAATCTCAGCTCCGACCACACCACCGAATTGATGGAACTGATTGGCGACCGTGACTTCTCCGTCAACGTGATTTCCAAGTCCGGCGGTACTGTGGAACCCGCCCTGGCATTCCACTTCTTTGAAACTGCCCTGAAAGCCAAATACGGCGACGACTGGACCAAACGCGTCTACGTCACCACCGATGCCGTCCGTGGCGACCTCCGTGGTTTCGCCAACAAGGAAGGTTGCATCAGCTATGTGGTGGACGACGACATCGGCGGGCGTTTCTCCGTCCTGTCTGCCGTTGGCCTGCTGCCCATCGCTTGCGCTGGCATCGACATCGACGAAATCTTGGCTGGCGCCTATGCCATGCAAAAAGAACTGGCTGACTTCAGCCCTGAAAACCCTGCCGTCCAATACGCCTGCGCCAGAAACCTGGCATATGAAGATGGCAAACCTGTGGAAATTCTCGGTTGCTACGAGCCTCGGTTCCGTTTTATGGGCGAATGGTGGAAGCAACTCTTCGGCGAAAGCGAAGGCAAGAATTTGAAGGGTATTTTCCCCGCCTCCGTCGATTTGACTGCCGACCTTCACTCCATGGGTCAATACATCCAAGACGGTCAAAGAATCCTCTTTGAAACCATGGTGGACATCGCCAACACCGACCACGTTTGCAAAATCGAAAACACCGATTCCACCTTCTCCCGCCTGGCACTGTTCGAGGGCATGGAATTGAACCATGTCAACCAAATGGCTCGCCAAGGCACCGCAAAAGCCCACGTGGGTGGCGGCGTTCCCAATATGGTGGTCTGCCTGGAGGACTGCTCCCCCGCAACCTACGGCGCAATGGTCTACTTCTTTGAAGTCACCTGTGGCCTGTCCGCCTATACCCTGGGCGTGAACCCATTCGACCAACCCGGCGTGGAAGACTACAAACGTGAAATGATTAAATTGGTGGAAGGATAGGATTTTAAAATGGAAACATATCAAACTTGGTTAGACAGCGCCGCCTTGATCCAGGCGGAAAAAGCAGAGATTTTAGCACTGGACGACAGCCAACGATATGAAGCATTTTACACCGGCCTTAGCTTCGGTACCGCTGGAATCCGCGGCACCCTGGGCGTTGGCACCAACAAGTTCAACCGCTTTGTGGTGGGTCAAACCACCCAGGCTTTGGCTGACATCATCAAAACCATGGACGGCGAAAAAATCGTCATCATCGGTTACGACAGCCGTAATTTCAGCATCGAGTTCTCTCGTCTCTGCGCCGAGATTTTGGCCTCCAACGGCATCAAGGCCTATATTTTTGAGGAACTGTGCCCCACCCCCTTGGTGTCCTTCGCCATTCGCCACTACGGCGCAATCGCTGGCATCAACATCACTGCCAGCCACAACCCCAAAGAGTACAACGGCTACAAAGTCTACATGAAAAACGGCGCCCAACTGGACAACGACATGGCAGACGACATCGCCGCCCGTTGCAAGGAATTGGACATCCTTGGTCAGTATAACACAACCACCTTTGCGGAGGGTGTCGAAAGCGGTATCATCAAACTGCTGGGCGATGAAACCAACGCGGAATTTATGAAAGTCTCTCTGGCACAGACCACCGACGTCCTCTGTGACGACTTCTCCGTGGTCTACTCCCCCCTGTTCGGCACCGGTCGCATTTTGGCACCATTGGCATTGAAAGAGGTGGGCGTGAAGAACGTCTATCTGGTGGAGGAGCAAATGGTGGTGGACGGCAACTTCCCCGGTCTGCCCAAAGGCCCCAACCCAGAGGAGATGGGCAGCTACGTTGCTGCCCTTGCCATCGCCCAGGAGAAAAATGCCGACCTGATGGTGGTCACCGACCCCGATGCCGACCGCATTGGCGTGCGTGCCCGGAACAAAGACGGCGAGTTCGTCCATCTCACCGGTAATATGACAGGTTGCCTTTTGGTGGACTACATCATCCGCCGTGGCGGTTTGCCTGTCAGCCCCATGGTGGTCAAGAGCATCGTCACCAGTCAAATGGTGGACTTTATCTGCAAGGCTCACAACATCCCCTGCTACTCCACTTTCACCGGCTTCCGCTTCATCGCCGAGCTGATTGATAGCAAGCCAGAGGAAACTGCCATCATCGGCCTGGAAGAATCCTACGGCTACCTGGTGGGCGACTTTGCCCGGGACAAAGATGCCATCACCGCCACCGCGCTGGTGTGCCAAATGGCCATGTTCTACAAAAATCAAGGCAAGACCCTCATCGACGCATTGGAAGACCTGTACAAAACCTACGGCTTCAACCTGGAAGAAACCATCTCCGTCAGCCTGCCTGGCTCCGAAGGTGCTGGCAAAATCAAGGCCATTATGGCCAAACTCCGCGATGAACCCATCGGGGAAATCTGCGACACCAAGGTGAAGCAAATCCGCTACTTCAAAGACGGCTACATCTACGACTTTGAGAAGTGGACAAAGATGGACATGGAAGGTTCTGACGTGGTCATTTTCGACATGGCAGACGACACCCAATTCATCATCCGTCCCTCTGGCACCGAGCCAAAGGTAAAGGTCTACATCCTGACCAAGGCCGACACTATGGAAGGTGCCCAGGCAAAAGTCGAGGCATATAGAGCCTTCTCTGCCGCCATGTTTGCCTAATTACAATTTCAAAATAGGGGCGGATTTTCCAATCCGCCCCTATTTTCCACAAAGGAGAACGCTATGAAATACTACTTGGGTTTGGATGTAGGCGGAAGCAAGGTCGCCTATGGCATTGCCAACGAAAATAAGGAAATCATCGCCAAAACCGCCATCAAAACCAACCACAACTACGACGAAATGGTGGTCACCATGGCAGAAACCGCCCTGGGATTCTTGGCAGAGCAGAACATCGACCTGGCAGACGTGGTCAGCGTTGGCGTTGGTCTGCCCGGTGTCATCGACTACCACACCAACCGTCTGGTCATGGCAACCAACTTGGGTTGGTTCGACAAGGATGTCCCCGGAGACATGAAGAAAATCCTGGGCAAGGATGTGTTTGTCGCCAACGATGCCGATGCCGCCACCTTGGGCGAGCAACTGGCTGGCGCCGCCAAGGGCTACAATAGCGCAACCATGTTGACCCTGGGAACAGGTGTGGGTGGCGGTGTGATTTACAACGGCAAAATCTTCGGCGGTGGCGACGGTGGCGGTTTGGAAATCGGCCACCTGACCCTGGTGGCAGGTGGTCTGGAGTGCTCCTGCACCAACAAGGGCTGTCTGGAAATGTATGCCTCCACCACCGCACTGTTGCGGATGGCCAGAGAACACGCAACCTCCGATTCTGAAATCTACGCCCTCTGCGGTGGCGATTTGTCCAAAATCGACGGCAGACTCCTGTTTCAAGCCGTGGATAGCGGGGACGAAGCTGCCCTTGCCACGTTGGCACAATACCAGGAGTATCTGGTCGCCGCTTGCTACACCGCGATTATGGCTTACCGTCCAGAGGTTTTGGTCATCGGTGGTGGCATCTCCGCCCGGGGTGATTTGCTCATTGCGCCAGTCCAGACCCGTTTGCAGGAAAAACTGGAACGTTGGGGCACCATCGCCAAAACCCCAGTGGTCGCCGCCGCACTGGGCAACGATGCCGGCATTTTGGGCGCCTGCTTTCTCACCGCAATGGAGGCATGAGGCAATCTATAGTTTGTTGTAAGCCCCTCGCTAGAGGGGCACAGCGTAGCTGTGAGGGGCGATAGCCTCTTACAACAAACTACACGGCTTTGGCAGGGGCGATAGCCCCACAGAGCGCAGCTCTGGCCTGTGAGAATCACAGGTGCCAAAAAGTATAGTTTGTTGTAAGCCCCTCGCCAGAGGGGCGTATAACAAACTATGATATAAAAGGGTGCTGTACAAAAACGCACAAACGCGTCCCCTACGAGCATGCGTGTTGTTTTGTACAGCACCTTTTCTTTAGAAAACTTTAAGAGATAACACCTTTTAAAATGAAGAGTTATATGTTATAATGACTGCAAAAGCAATCATTAAAAGATGCCATATTATACCAAAATGCTGTGTATTTATGGCATCATGAGAAACATAGGGGGGATGCAATATGCCAAACCAAGATACCATCCATAGAACCAGGCAGATACAGGCCGAGCCTATCCATGTAGCGGACGTGTATGCCCAGCCACAGCAGGTGATGCAGGAAAATCTGCATCAGGAGCCGGGTGCCGCGCCCATGATGATGGGGGAAGGTCAGATTCAAAATGTGGCCAATGCCCCAGACATGGAAGCGCCTGTCCAAAAAAAGATGGACTTCAAGGAGAAAGTGTCCCATAAAAAGAAGAAAGTCACCGCCAAAATCCGCGGCAAACTCCATATGGACGGATTGAGCAAGGTGGAAAGACTCCAGGTTAAGCATCAGGATAAAATGGAAAAAACCCGCCTGGCTGCAGAGAAAAACAAAGCCAAATACGCTGGTCGTCGCGACAAGGAAGTGGCTGCAAATACGGAACAAATGGCCATGAAAATCAACACCTATCAAGTCCAGCAAAAAAATACCAACTTGGTTGATCGCGAAAAGGCTCTGAAAAAAATCGGCATCAACAAAGAGGTCAAACCAGGAGAAATTCCATTTTTAAAAGAGGTCAGCGCCATCAAATTCAAAATTCTAAACAGTGGTGGCAGTACAAAAGAAATTACCAGAGCCATGGACAAGTTGGGGGATTTTATGCGCCAACTGGATGTGTATAACGGCGAGGTTCAGGCCCACGACGTGGCAATCCAGGTGCTCATTCCCAACATTCTAAAGCAGGATTTGAAAAAAGGCGCGCCGATTTCCGAAATCGTAGCGCGAAAGGAAATCTATGTCAAACAGGCCAAAGATAGGCTGAAAACCTTTGAGGATAGCAACCGAGAAATCTACCAAGAACTGCTGAATATGGAATTGACCAAGGTGCGCAACATGGTCAATCTGCCAGACGATGTGGCGGACAATATGGACGAGGACAGCGCCAACTATATGGAATTCCGCAAAAAAGCCCAGATGGAGCGGGATGCAGACAGCGCATCCGTATTGAATCAAATCAATATGTTCCAACAGGAAATTGCAAAAGAACCAGCCAATGTGGCGGAGTTGATGGCAGAACAGGAGCGACTCACCTTTATGCGAGGGGAAATGCTCTCAACAGACCCTGAAATCTACTACATCAAAAAAACCCGGGCTGATTAAGGATAGGGGGAACAGGAAAAGATGATAACATATCATGTGGTGGATGTCCAAGAAGTGGACAAAGTCGCACCGTTTTTTTCATCCGCATACCGCGGTTGGCTCCATGACCCTGCCATGGTGGTATACTGCGCCAAGGACGATGACTTGGTGGTTGGCGCCATGGGGGTGTTACTGGGCGAGCAAGTGGCGAAAATTCTCAGCTTGTCCGTGTCCCCAGATTACCAGAGAAAGGGCATTGGCACCGGTTTGGTTGCCCAGGCTCAGGCTGATTTGGAATTCTATGAATGTGACAGCTTGCAAGTCAACTTCAGCCTGGATTTGGAAAACACCTGGGAGCTTGCTGGCTTGTTTGACCACGCGGGTTTTGACGTGATAGAACATTCACCGGTTTCTCGCACTTGCAAAGTGCAGGATTTGTTGCAGAGCTCCATCACCAAAAAGGCCGCCCAATACCCAAGAGAGCAAATTGTCCCTCTGGAATCGGTGCCACCGGTGGCACTGCAAATGTACTGCAACACATTCCGACTGGACTTGGATTTAAAGGCTTTGGATGGCTCCCTGTCCATGGTCGCCATGAACAAAGGGTCGGTCACTGGGCTTTTGGCAATCCAGAAAATCGGCCCACAGGAGATCGATGCAATTCTGCTCCATGTGCCCTTT
>JAWXUJ010000002.1:0-17745 GCA_044432765.1 Eubacteriales bacterium
GCGAACTGCAACAGCTATGTAAGGAATACTCCGTGGAGGACTGCGAACGATATGTGGAAGGCACCGACCACTTTACCTATGACGACTCCGCGGTTCACATGATTCGAGACGGCAGTAAGTGCATCCTGTGCCGTCGTTGCGCTGCCGTCTGCCACAACATCCAACACGTTGGCGTCATTGGCCCCAATGGACGTGGCTTCTCCTCTAGCATCGGTTGCGCCTTTGAAGAACCACTGTCAACCACCGCCTGTATCTCCTGCGGTCAATGTATCACCGCTTGCCCAACTGGCGCATTGGTGGAAAAAGATCACACCGGCCCTGTCTGGGATGCCCTTCATGACACAACCAAGCACGTTTTGGTGCAGACCGCGCCTGCCGTCCGCGCCTCCATCGCCGAGGCTTTTGGCAACCCCATCGGCACCAATGGCAAGGGCAAAATGGTTGCCGCCCTCCGTCGTCTGGGCTTTGATAAAGTCTTCGACACCAACTTCTCCGCTGACCTGACCATCATGGAAGAGGCCAACGAATTGGTGGAGCGGGTCAGCACTGGTGGCACCCTGCCTATGATTACCTCATGTTCTCCCGGCTGGGTCAAATTCTGCGAACACTACTACGACGATTGCCTAGAACATCTTTCCTCCTGCAAATCCCCACAACAGATGTTCGGTGCCATCGCCAAGTCCTACTACGCAGAAAAAATGGGCATTAACCCCAAGGACATCTTTATGGTCTCCGTTATGCCATGTACCGCCAAAAAGTTTGAACGTGGCAGAGAAAACCAAGGGCTCAACGGCCTGTCCGATATCGATGTGGTCATCACCACCCGGGAATTGGCACGTATGATTGAAAAAGCTGGCCTCCTGTTCAACGAACTGCCAGAAGAGGACTACGATGCACCTCTGGGCTTCGGCTCTGGCGCAGGTGTCATCTTCGGCGCAACTGGTGGCGTGATGGAAGCCGCACTCCGTACCGCTGTCAAGTCCATCACCGGTGAAGACGTGCCCGACGACAAGCTGGACTTCATCCAAGTTCGTGGCACCGAAGGCATCAAAACAGCAGAGTACCAAGTAGGGGACTTGTTGGTGAAAGTCGCCGTGGCCTCCGGGCTGAACAACGCCAAAATGCTCATGGACGAAGTTCGTGCTGGCACCAGCCCCTACCACTTCATCGAAATCATGGCTTGCCCCGGTGGCTGTGTCAATGGTGGCGGTCAAATCATCCATCCTGCCTCCGTCCGCAACAACGTGGACATCCGCGCCAAGCGGGCAGAAGTTCTTTACCAAGAGGATCGAGATTTGCCAGTCCGTCGCTCCCATGAAAACCCAGACATCATCGAGCTGTACAGCACTTATTTGGAAAAACCAGGTAGCCATAAAGCCCACACCCTGCTCCACACCACTTATGTGGAACGTGGCCTATATAAGTAATGTAAAATTTAAGCCGGCACCAGAGGGTGCCGGCTTAAATTTTACATTCTGTTAAAGAAGTTATAAATTGGGAAAATTTACAAATTTTGGAGGGAGGAAAAGTGTGACTAGTTCGCAAGCTGATTCGGAGCCCAACCGCCCACGGTGGCTCTTGGGGCGGAGATAAAGGAACCGTCAGGGTTCCTTTTCGCGTTGAGCGAAGCGGATACAAGGGAATTGCGGAACGGCAAGAGAGGGTGCCGGCTTAAATTTTGGTATTTCATTTTAGATTTCTAAAGATTGACTAAAGACCGCAGAGAAAGGTTGTAATTTTGGTCTGGGACTGTTATAATATCCCTAATGAATGTAGAAATGGGGGGGAGTATGTGCAACTGTCTTTTCACCAGGAGACGTGTGACCTTGAATTTCAGCTCATGGTTCCTGCCAATATGGGGGAGAACTTGACCTACTTTACCGCTACCGTAGCGGGGGAGCCTGCCGGTGTTGCGGTGACACAGTGGAGCGGATTGGAATACGATATGTGCCTCCAGTTCAAGTACCTATTTGTGGAACCAAAATTTCGCCGGCATGGGATTGCCAAAGCCTTGGTGGAATCCTTGACCCAGTGGGCGCGAGAGGCGGTGTTCACCAGCGTGGAAATCCGTTTCCAAGCCACACCCCAATCCCGTCAGGACTTGCAGGATTTATGGCACAGTTGTGGATTTTCAAATTGTCAGCTCCAAGCCCGCACTTACCGCTACCAGGTGGGCGTACTGCAACAGGCTTGTCCACCTATTTCCCAGGAAATCATTGGGCAGGCCGGGGAGATAGTACCGCTTTCTCAATGCCCCACACTGCCGGAACTGAGCGACTTGCGTTCGGTGGATACGGCACGATCCCTGGCCTTCATTCAGGGAACAAACGTGCTGGCCTATGTGGCGGTAGCGCCGGGGGAAGCTCAGGTTTTGCACGTTTACAATGGCACCCATTCCCAGATGGTGATGACCTGGCTGATGAGCCGACTGGTGGCAGGATTGTCGCCGGAGGACACCTTGACCGTGCCTGTGGGAAATCGCCAGCACTTGGCATTCATCCATAGCTTTGCAAAGGGTTGCCCGACGGAAATTTCTGACCAAATTGTTTTAACTTTACCACTTTAAATGATGATATGCTGGGAATCGAGGTGAATTTGTGGGATACAACCATGTTTTTTTAAACAACGAAGAATATCTGCAAGAGGCAATCTCTCTGGTAGACCTCTATTTGACTGCGGTGGAAAAGCGGGGAAAAGAGCGGGGTGAAGCCTTGTTCCACCAGACTTCGTTGGCGGATGGCATTTCCACATTCCATCAGCGCGTCCCTGAACATACCACCATTCCCATGGAGGTGGTGCGGCGGGAATTTCACCTGACAGACTTCCAGTTTTTCTGCCTGTTGATGGGATATGTTGCCAAGGCATCGCCGGATCATCGGATTCGACTGTCACGGTGTCAAGGCTCCCCAAATGTCACCCACCCCACCTTACGACTATCTTTTCAAATTTACCAGGTCATGGAACAGGTTGAAGTCCGGGAATTGATGGAAACCGTGGCGGATAAAGCGCTGGCAGGACTGTTGTTCCACGGCGCGTTGGAACAGGATTTGTTCCTCCTGGAAATTCACCTATCTGACAGTCTGATTTCCTGGATGCAGGGCGGTATCATTTCCCCTGCCAATCAGGTGTGTACCGTTCAGCATTGGGACAGCCTACCAGAGGAGCCAGTGTTGCGTCGAGAATTACTGTCCCAACTGACCTCCCAATGTCAGGAAATTTTGCCCATGGGCGGTCACGCTGTCTTTCAATTTTTAGGGCCAACTGGCACCGGGAAAAGTTTCTTGGTTCGCCACCTAGCCGCTGCGCTCCAACGGACACTTTTGGTTTTGGATTACACCAAATTCCAACGGTTGGAAGAGGAGGACCGGGTCGTTGCCTGTAGCGAAATTCTCACGGATTTACGGCTCCATCCCACCATCCTCTACATCCAAAACTACCACGGTGGCATGGACAATGGTGGCAAGCCTTTGACCGTGGTTGATGCCCCGGATTTCCTACTGCAAGCCTGCAATATTCCGGGTTTAACCTTTTTTGGCACCACATTACCAGAGCTGAAATTCCAGAACGTCTCCGTGCCTACCTACAGTCTGGATTTGGACATTCCGCGAGGGGATTTGGCGTTGAACTTTTGGCAGGAGATGGCGAAAAACTATAAATTGTCCTCATCCTTAGAGGACTTGGCCTCCACCTTTATTCTCACACCGGCGCAGATGATGGCCTCCTTGCGAAATGCCAACTTGGCTTCCTCTGGCGAAATTTCAAAATCTGCCATGAATGCCGCCATTTTAAGCAACAGCACTGTGGGTCTCACCCACCATGCAACGCCCATCAGGGTGGCCTACACCTGGGATGACTTGGTGGTAGAGCCGTCCCAGAAGGATATTCTTCGTCATGTGGTCAACAAGGCAAAACTCCGTGGCACCGTTTTGGAGCGATGGGGATTTGACAAAAAACTGGCCTACGGCCGGGGTACCACCGTCCTGTTTTACGGACCACCTGGCACTGGCAAAACCATGGGTGCCCAGGTATTGGCAGGAGAAATCGGCCTGGCACTCTTCCGAGTGGATCTGTCTCAGGTCATGAGTAAATACATTGGTGAAACGGAAAAAAACCTGTCCATTATCTTTAAAGAGGCCAAAAACTCCAACATTATTCTGTTTTTCGACGAAGCCGATGCGCTGTTCTCTAAACGGACAGAAGTAAAAGATGCCCGGGACAAATACGCCAACGTGGAGACGTCCTATCTCCTGCAGAAAATGGAGGAGCACGATGGTATCTCCATCTTAGCCACCAACCGGGTGGGCAACTTTGATGAGGCCTTCAAGCGACGCATCAGCTATATGGTCAACTTTGAAATGCCAAACCCAGAAATGCGGTTGCGGTTGTGGAAAAATGTATTCCCAGCAGGCGCACCGGTATCTCAGGACATTGACCTGGAATTCCTGGCAGAGCGCTTTGAATTTTCAGGCAGTATGATTAAAAATATTGTCATCAACGCGGCCTATCTTGCGGCGGCAGAGGGTGAGCCAATCTCCATGAAGCACATGGTGCACTCAATCAAGTCGGAGAATCTAAAGGCTGGCAAGGTGACCTGGTATCAAGATTTTGGTTCCTATTCCTTTTTGTTGGAATAGAGCTGTATAAAGAAAGAAGGCGGTGAGGAATTGGGACACGCTAAGAAACAAAGCAGGAGTGGGAAACGGAGAAAAGCTTTAGGGAAAAAATGGAAACGTCAACAAGCGAACCAAAGAGCACAAAGCGCACCAAGGTCGGATGCCCCTCTGCTAAACAGTGAGGATGTATCCCAGTCTGTGTCCAGTGGGGATTTGAACGCACTGGCGGGCATTGTGGCAGACCCAACCACAGAGGAAGTAGCGCCAGTGGCGCCAGTGGGGGCCAATCAAACAGCAGCTTCGGTGGAAACCAACCAACCAGCAGCTTCGGTGGAAACCAACCAACCAGCAGCTTCGGTGGAAACCAACCAACCAGTAGCTTCGGGGGAAAGTGGCCAAACAACAGAACCAGTAGCTACGGAGGAAATCAACCAACCAGCATCAGAAAATCCAGTAGAAAGCAACCTATCAGAACAACAAGGCTCTCAAGCGGAATCCAATCAAACATCGGAAGTTGAACAAACTCCGGAGACAAATGCTCCTGCGGCTACGCAAAACGACGCACCGGCACAGCCAGTTGCAGAGATGTCCATGGGTGCGCGCGCCCGGGAATATGCCGCCGGCAAGGCGAATGCCGTCAAGAGAAAAGCTAGCAACTTGAAAGACAAGGCGGTAGCAACTTGGGACAATTATTGGCATCCCCATGCCGCTCAAAATCAAGAATCAGGCCAGGCTGCCCCCGCAAACGTACAGTCGCCATCTTCGCCAGAAGCTGCTCCAGGGCAGAGTGGAGTTTCCCAGGCTGTTCAAAATGTGGTAAACGCAGCAGAGCAGGCTGAGACGACTTCAGAAGAGAATGCTGCAACAAACCAGGCTGAACTTGCCGAGGCAGTGCAAGATGCAGCAGCTGCGGTAGACCAAGCCCCATTGACTGCGCCAGAGGGCGGGGAATCAGGTTCGACTGAAGCTGTTGTGGATAATCCAGCTGGGGAAGCAACTGTGTTAGACCAAGTTCCGTCGACTGCTACGCAAGAGGGCGGAGAGTCAGCTTCGACTGAACCTGCTGCGGGCAATCAAAATGCGTCAGCCACATCAGAGCAAGGAACGGCCACATCCGAGCAAGCACCAACCCCAACAGAGCAAGCACCAACCCCAACAGAGCAAGCACCAGCTCCATCCGAGCAAGGGGCACCTGCTGCGCCGAATGCAGGGGAAACAAGCACCACCACTACAGCTAACAGCGACCAGGCGGCTCAAAATACGCCCCAAGTTCAACGGCGGGCAAACACCCCTCCCCGGGTCAATGGACCTGTGCCAAAAAACATTGGCGACTCCATCCTACAGCGGATGGTGCGTCGCGACATAAGAATCGCCCAAGGACAAAGAGCGGACGGCTCGAGGGGCGCAGATAGTAACGAAACAGAAACTAGAATGGCTATTATGCGCGCGGTTTATACCATCGGTGAAGTGCAAAAATCCGTTTACTTCAAACCGATAACCCCCGAGAGTAAGGAAACAGAGGTGTCCCAGGCCGTCAACGATGCCTATGAACTGTTGGAAGGACTCCAGGAGCGGTATGGCAGCATTGACGCCGCCAATCGCAGTCCCCAACAGAACATCACCGCCGCTATGATTCGCCAATACAAAAACCACCTGGACAGAGAAAGCAGGGGCGGTCTTGTTGTTCCCGAAGCTAAGGTTAACGAACAGGGTGAAAGAACCGATGAGCCAACCACTCGTTCGGATGCTGATGTGGATATGTACAAAAACGTGAAGGGCTCAAAAGAGGACTACACGGAAAGAAACTATGCGGATAAGGCCCTGTTCCCCAGCATGCCAAAATCGGATGATGTCATGTCTATAAAGGGCAATCACAGCGCATTCATACTGGCACTCGATGCTATGGTGCGCAAAAGCCCTGAAAAAATCGTCCAATCTATGCGGGACAATGGAGATACTGTTACTGTTCGTCTTTACGATACCCAATCTGATGGTGAGCCCAAACCGGTGTACGTCACAGTGAAAAAAGTCTATGTGCAACGGACTGGCGAAAGTGGTGTGAAAGGACAGTTCTCTGCCGGTCGCGCCTTCTGGGTGATGATGATGGAACGTGCATACGCCGCCAGCGGACTTCATGTGAAAGCCGATGGCACCAAGGGTGAGGCGGGATATGGAGATATGGCCACTGGGTCCTTCGCGGCGGCGACAGCCGTGCTCACCGGAAAAAGCGCATTGGTTGTCAATAGCTCCAGTGACCAGCCATACGACACCTCCTTGTTCAGTCGTTTTTGCAAAACTTTCCTGCAAAAGGAACCCGGCGAGAGCGAAGAAGAGCGAAAGGAAACGGCAAGCGCATTGAATGCACGTTTGCTTAACTTGCTACAAGATGTCCATGCCACTGCCTTTGACAACGCGGCCAACTTTAACCGGTTGATGACGATTCTGTTTGATTCCAGCCAATCATCGGTACCAAGCGAAGGTACCGGGGGAACTGCAGCATCTTCCACGAGCCAACTTAGCTCCCTGGAAGATATGCAAAAGGCCATCGAGGGTGACCAGGAATTGTTTGCAGACCAGCCCTTGGCTGAACGCGCTGAAATGCGGAAGTTGGTAAGCCAACATCTAACCGGACTGTTGGAAGGCTCTGACAGTTCCCATCCCGATTCTTACTCTGGAAAATATTCAAAAGAGGCCAACATGTTCTATAGCGATATGCGGGAGAGTTTGGCAAGAAAAGGCAGCGTCAATGTGCAGATGAAAAAAGAGTTGCCACAGAGCATTAGACGGAGTGATCAAGGACAAAATGGGGACGGCAACCGAGAAAATCAGGCACTGTATCGCAACTATAGAGTTCGGGACACCATCGAAGCGGTGAAGGGCAAAAAATCGGTAAAATACGTGGTGTTGGAAAATCCGTGGTCATTTATTCAACGTGCTTACGCAAAAGAACAAGACACATTGCAAAAGCGCACCAATTCCAAACTGGATACTGAACGCGGTGTCTTCAAAATGGAGCTGAACGAATTTATACAAGCCTATCTGAATGTGACCATGACCTAACGAAAGCGTCAACTCCACCCCCGTCTTGCACTACTCCAAGTAGTGTGAGAAACTATCATATAGTAGCTATAGTGCCATGGACTCTCATGTCGTTCATGGCACTATCTCATAGTCCAAGAAACTATATGGAAGGGTTGCAGATGAGCAAAGGATTACAAACCGTGAATTACAGCAACCAAGTGGCTGTGTGGAGTGAGCGAGTGGTGGCGTGTCGTAGTAGCGGACAAACCGTTGGGTAGTGTGTGTCAGGAGGCGGGTATCCCAGTCTCTACGTATTATAGCTGGCAAAGGAAGTTATTCCAGAAATTACAGGAGACCGAGGAAATCTCCTTTGCCCAAATTTCAACTAGATCCGTTTAGCAACACCCTGTTCCT
Organism: Eubacteriales bacterium; assembly: GCA_044432765.1. Classification (GTDB taxonomy): domain Bacteria; phylum Bacillota; class Clostridia; order Oscillospirales; family Oscillospiraceae; genus Avoscillospira_A. The sequence goes on from JAWXUJ010000002.1 coordinate 8,049, forward strand.
CTTTTGTGGACGGCGAAAAGACCGCCTAAAAGCCCTCTACTGGGAGGAAAACGGTTTTATTTTGCTCTACAATCGGCTGGAAAGCGACAGCTTTCAGTGGCCTAGAAACGGTGACGAGGAACGCAGTCTGACGCCCCAGCAATATCGCTGGCTTATGGAAGGTGATTGACCGCAAAAACTTCTTGTTTGCGAACACTTCAAAGGGCGCTACAGGCAGTGCTGTGATGCAACCATCAATAATTATCGAAATGATATTCGTAGCTATATTGGCGACTTAGATTATATTTTTGAAGACAAAATGATTATGATAAAATAAGAGCCTCTGTCATTGACAGAGGCTCTTATTTTATTCAATACCGCCTTTCAAACCTTGGGAAATTGTCATCAAATCACCTGCAAAATCTGCCATTTCATCCATATCACAACATTTTTCTATATCTTTGTGGAGACTTTCCAGTTGCTTGGCAATGTCCACTTGGACGGAGGGGAACAGGTGGGTATAGCGGTAGGTGATGTCCGATGCTTTCGTGGCCTACCCGTTGAGCGATGGCTACGTCATGGAAGCCCATATTGATGCGAACCGTTCTGTTTTTGAAATTGAAGTCCTCTAAGGTCAATGCCAAGGCTTCACCAGAGCGAAGGCTGCACTAATAGAGAATTTGAAAGGTGTAGTAGGCCGTGGGATAATCCATCATCACTTGGGGAAATTTCAAATATTCTTCTTTGGTCAAAACAACATTTACTCTTTGTGTTCTGCGAAAAGTACTACTATCTATCTGTAATTTGGAGAAGATAAAGATTATTTATTTATCGAAATTTGTTGTATTTGTATAATTTTGTTTGCATTTTGTGGTATATAGTTATATCTTCTTGTTATTTCCTCTGTATTTTGTCAATTCATCTAACGCCTTAACTCTTGACAAACATACTTTTAAGTAGTACTATTATAACAGTAATACACATTATATACGAATGTGTATGATATTAGGGCGCGTATCAAATGTTGATGGCGCATGAAGCCTATTGCTACAAATGGAAGAAACAGAAGGAGAGATAATTTATGAAGATGAGATTTCTTGCACTGTTGTTGGCGCTGGGGTTGACAACATCCATGGTCGGTTGTCAATCTGCGGAAAAAGAAGCTGAAACCAGCACCGCCACAGAGACACAAGCCACCGCAGAAGCTGATGCAAATACATCTGCCACAGACGAAGATATCCGCGTGGCATTTGTTCTGGATTGCTCTGGCACAGACGGCAGCTGGGGACAAGCCAACTATGAAGCCGCAGTCAATGTCAAAGAGTCCATGGGCTTCTCCGATGAGCAATGCATCATCATGGAGCAAATCGATGCCTATAGTCCTGACGCAGAAAGCGTGTTGGAAATGCTGGCCACCGATGGCTATGACCTGATTTTCGCCTGCTCCTCTGGCTTTACCGATGCCGTGTCCACTGTGGCTGCACGCCACCCTGAGGTCTACTTTGCACAGTACGAAGGTGGCACCGCTGAAAATACTCTTGCCTATTCCGTTCGTGATTACGGTGCAATTTTCCTCTGCGGTTATGCTGTGGCACAAATGAGCGAACAAGACCAACTGGGCTTCATCGCTTGTCAACCACAAGCTGGTGTCATTCGTGCATTGAATGCCTTCTCTGAAGGGGCAAGATATGCCAATGCAGATGCCACCGTCAAGGTGTTGTGGATGAACTCATGGTATGACCCCGCAAAGGAAAAGGAGGCCACCAACACGCTACTCAGCGAAGGCATTAACGCAGTTGGTTTCTATGGCGGCACCACAGCCGTGGCCACCGCTTGTGAAGAAGCTGGTGCATACACCAATGGCTTCAATGTGGATATGTCCGCCGCCGGCCCCAACGCAGTTCTGACCTCTTTTGTCTGGAAGTGGGAGCCTGTGTTCACCCAAGTCATCGAAATGGTACAAGCGGATCAATGGAGCAACGAAACCGTGTTCTCCAGTATTCAAGAGGGCGCTTGCGACGTGGTTGATTTCAATGCGGACATTATGTCTGCTGAGCTGATTGCAGACTGCAACGCAGTCCGCGAGATGGTCATCAATGGAGAAATCGAAGTGTTTGAAGGTCCTGTCTATGACAATCAAGGCAACTGCGTCTTAGAAGAAGGCGAAGAATTTACCATTGAAGACTATGTCAATATGGTATTCCTGTTGGACAACGTCGTTGGCGAATTGCCCTAAATCTAATATGTCAAGGGCGACAGCGAAGGTTTGACTCTCGCTGTCGCCCTTTTATCAATCATCGATGGGAGGAATAAACATGGATCCAGTTTGGGAAATGCGAGGCATCACCAAAGGCTTTCCTGGCGTTGTGGCCAATGACGGCGTTGATTTAACCCTATACAGTGGGGAAATTCATGCCCTTTTGGGTGAAAACGGCGCAGGTAAAAGTACGTTGATGAACATACTCACAGGAATCTATACACCGGACAAAGGGGAAATTTTTCACCAAGGGAAACAGGTTCGCATTAAAAATCCAAAAACAGCCGTCTCCATGGGCATCGGCATGGTACATCAGCATTTTAAGCTGATTGAAACCTTGACCGTGGCAGAGAATATTTTTCTGGCCGCTGGTCGACGTTGCCCCGCCATGTTGAACCGAAAGCGCATGGAGGATGAAATCCTAAAATGCTCCCAAACATTCAATCTTGCAGTAGATCCCAGTGCGCTGGTAAGCCAGCTTTCAGTGGGGGAACAGCAACGGGTGGAAATTGTAAAGCAATTGTTTTGCGGTGCCAATCTACTGATTTTAGATGAGCCCACCGCCGTTTTGACCCCGCTGGAAACAGAACAGCTGTTTGGAAATCTGCGTAAAATGACCGCTATGGGAAAATCCGTGTTGTTTATCACCCATAAGCTTTACGAGGTGACGGAGTACTCCAATCGTATCACCATTTTGCGTGGGGGCAAAAGCGTGGCCACCATGCTGACCAAGGAGACACCACAGGAGCAAATGGTCACGCAGATGGTCGGTCGCCACATCGAAAAAATGCCTACGGAGCGCCCCGTCTATGAACACCCCAAGGCCATGCTGGAGCTAAAGCACATCACCGTCAAAGGGCGTCGTGGTAACCATGTGTTAGATGATCTCTCTCTCACCTTGCAGACGGGTGAAATCTATGGACTGGCTGGCGTGTCTGGCAACGGGCAACGAGAATTGACCGATGTAATCATTGGTCTCACCCGTCCTAATGCGGGCACTATCACCTTGGATGGGCAGGATATGAGCAAGGTTTCAGTGGCTCAGGCCTGCAAAAAGGGCATTGCCTGTATTCCTGAAGATCGGATGGAAACTGGGCTGGTCGGCTCTATGGACATGATGGAAAACGTGATTTTGCGTCGTTTTCAAGATCAGGAATTCAACCGCCATGGATTCTTAAACCGCAAGGCCATCCAAGAAAAAACCATGGAGCTGGTGGACACCTTTGCAATCAAAAACGCAGGCATCTATCGCCCTGTCAGTTTGATGTCTGGCGGCAATCTGCAAAAACTGCTGATTGCAAGAGAAATCAGTGGATTGCCCAAGGTCATTGTGGCGGCCTATCCCGTCCATGGCGTAGACATCGGCGCCACAGAATCCATCCACAAAATTCTTCTGGAAGAACGGAAGCGCGGTGCTGCGATTTTGCTGATTTCTGAGGATTTAGAAGAACTTTTGGAGATGTCTGACCGTGTAGGCGCCATCTGCGAAGGCCGCATTGTGGGCACCATTCCCATTGCGGAGTTTACCTATGAGGGGGTCGGTCTGATGATGACTGGCCAAATTACCACTGCTACGGAAGGAGGTGCCACACCATGCCCTTAAAAATCTCATTAAAAAAGAGAGAGCATATCAAGACCTATCACAAAATTTTGTCTCCCATTTTCAGTGTGTTGGTCGCATTTCTACTGATTGGTATCATGTTGGAGTGTATGGGCTATAGCGCAGTCAAAAGCTACACTTATTTGTTCAAGGGTGCCTTTGGCAGTGCCTATAATATTTCAGAGAGCATTCTTCAGGGCACGCCTCTGCTGTTGGCATCTCTGGGTGTTGCTGTGGCACTGTCCATGTCCACCATGAACATCGGTGCAGAAGGGCAATATGCTGTCGGCGCTTGGGCTGCCACGGGCATTGCTGTATTTTGTCCTGGCATCCCCCAAAATCTGGTGTTGCCTGTTATGGTGTTGGCTGGGTTTGCCGCAGGATCCCTGTGGGGTGTGGTGGCGGTGTTGCCCCGCGCCAAGTGGGGCGTTAATGAGACCATCACCACCTTGATGTTTAACTACATTGCCCTACAGTGGAACGACTATTGGATATATGGCCCTTGGCGAGACTCTGGATCTCTCAATTTGCCATTGTCTCCCGTTGTTCCCACCTACGCCATGTTCGCCACGTTTTTCGGCACACGGGTCAATTTTGCCTTGATCATCGGCCTGTTTTTTGCTGTGGTGCTTTACCTCTACCTGCGGAGAACGGCCAGTGGGTATGAAATTCGGGTCATCGGCCAAAACAGAAAGGCGGCAACCTATGCTGGCATGAACATTGGCAAACGGATGTTGCTGGTTATGGTTTTGTCCGGTGGCCTAGCTGGCCTAGCTGGGGTGGCGCAGATTGCTGGCGCTGGCACTCGCTTGATTTCTGACGTGGCTGGCGGTACAGGCTATATGGCCTTGATTGTGGCGCGACTGTCTAAAAACAACCCATTGCTCATTGTTGTGATTTCTTTGCTTTTTGGTGGCCTGACACAAGGTGCCTATAACCTACAATTGGCACAAGTGCCTTGGCAAATGACCGAAATGCTCCAGGGTGCCATTCTGTTCTGTGCACTAGCAGGTGAGCTGTTTATCACCAATCGAGTGTCCATCACTTGGGAAGGAAAGGGAGGTGCCGTATCATGCTAGATATTCTTGTCACCATTGTGGCCGCTTCTATTTGTGTGTCCACCCCAGTGATTTTCGCCAGTCTTGGAGAATGTATCTCCCAGCGCAGCGGCGTGCTCAACCTGGGTCTGGAGGGGATTATGCTTGTTGGCGCCATTGTGGGCTACACAACCGCCGCAAGAACCAACTCTCTATCCACGGCCATCGTCTATGTTCTGGCGACTGGTGCCCTTTTGGGGCTGCTCTATGCCATTTTAACCATCACATTCCGCGCAAACCAATCTGTTTGTGGCCTGGCCATGGTGATGTTCGGCAGTGGGCTCAGCGGTATTTTGGGTAAAAATGCCAGTGCCATCGCCACCTTTGCCACATTTACCAAATTTGACATTCCTGTGCTCAGCAACATTCCTGTTTTGGGGGAAATGCTGTTCCATCAGGATGCGCTCACCTATAGTCTATATCTGCTGGTTCCATTGGTCACCTGGTATGTCTACCGTACCCGCTGGGGTCTGCAACTACAGGCTTTGGGGGAAAATCCTGCTGCATTGGATGCCATGGGGCTTAATGTGTTTGCCATGCGGTATATCTATGTCATACTGGGCAGCGCCATTGTGGCGGTGGGTGGTGCCTATATCACCTTGGCCTACACCCCTGCTTGGACCGACGGCATCACCGCGGGCAAAGGCTGGATTGCCTCTGCCATTGTGGTTTTTGCCGCGTGGAATCCAACAAAGGCTGCGCTTGGTGCCATTTTCTTCGGCGCCATTGAGGTCATTTCTCTGCGTCTCCAATCTATGGGGGTGGCTGTGCCCTCTTATTTCCTAAGTATGCTGCCCTATATTGCTACGGTGATTGTGCTGATCATCTCCACTGGTAATTTTGGCAAGGGTCGCAAAACCACCATGCCTGCCGCCATTGGCATTGCCTATGATCGGGAAGGCCGATAAAATCCAATGGTGCCCCATAGCATGGAGCAAATTCCCGTGAAGCACAAAGGCGAGGCTCTGCACATTCTGTTGTATCTGAAAATCTCCGCAATTTATCACTTAAAAAGAGGAACTTTCAAATATTTGGTTGGTGCAGAGCCTCGCTCTTGTATATCTTATTGTGCTTATGGGCTTAGGGTAGCAAGACTTTGATACTGGTTTTTTTATGGGGGACGAGGGATTCGCCCAAAAGGGATCTCAAGCGCCCTTTGGAATCCTCCCCGGAGCGCGCGGTTTGGTGCCTACTTTTTATATTTCTGAGCTAAGCCCATGCACATCTTTTGTTTAGCGCGCCCATTAGGCTTACTCCGTGTCTTGGGAGGTGCTCGAAGGCTGTTTGCTGAGAATAATCCGTTTTTGGAATGACAAAGGCAGAAGCTCTGTATTGTAGTATTCTTGGGAGTACATAATCGGTTTTAGAGACTGGTTATAGGACACCGACGACAGCAGGAGAACAGGGGCGCCAGACTCCAAATTCAAGGTTTCAGCCACATTATCCTGAGCGGCAATGGCATGAATATGGACAATCAGGTTGTCCACCAGCTGTTCACAGTGGTTTTCCACAAAGAGGAATGTGCTTCGTGCCAATAGGTTTAGGTCAATTTCATCATGGTTGTAGTATTTGGATGGCAGGTAGTCCACCAGGAAGATGGCAGGCACACCATCGGCATAGATTGTTTTTTCAATCTGATAAATCAGCTGACCCTCTTTCACTTCCAGTCTTTTCTGGATGTGGGCTGGCAAAGACCGCAAGGCTTTGATTTTATGGACAAAGGTGGAGGGAGTAAAGCCTGAATCTGTAATCAGTTCCTCGAAAAACACGTCGATGTCCAACCGTGCTGTCTCTTTTAGAATATAGGGGTTGATGCGGGTACCTGCCCCTTTTTTGCGCATGATGTACCCATTGTTTTGCAAGGCGGCCAAAGCATCCCGCAGTTTGACACGGCTGACACCAAAATGTTTCGCCATCTCTTCTTCAGTGGGCAATCGATCCGATTCCTTAGACTGGATGCGGATGAAATCCAGCAATTCCATGTAGAGTGAAGATTTGTGTTTCATAACAACGTTCCTTTCGTTTGTATTACTAATATACACGAAAATACGTAGTATGTCCAGTGGAAATGTTGGATGTGATAAAAAACCATAGTACCACCAAATTTTTTTGTTGATATTAACCTTGAATCCTTTGATTGCGGAAAAAATGTTGACAAAACGGTAATTTTGGTGTATTGTGTAAGTAGTACTTATTAGATGTAAATTATATTATTAAAAAGTTAGTAATACAAACAGGGGGAATAAACATGGATACAAAATTTGAAGATCTGGTAGAAGCCATCTTAGATGGGGAAGAGGATGACGGTGTAGAAGCGGTCAAGGTGCTGATGGAGGAGGGCATGAAGTCTGTGGATATCTTTTCCCAGTGCATTGAGCCAACCCTCAATGACTTGGGCGAACAATTCGCAAAGCTGGAGATTTTTCTGCCCGATTTGATTTTGGCTGGCGACGTGGTAAAGGCCATTCAAGAATACCTGTTGCCACTCATGAAGGATGAGGACAGCAGTGGCAATTGCCATGGTAAGGGTCTGATCGCTACAGTTTACGGCGATATGCATGACATCGGGAAAAACATGGTGGCACTGATGCTACAAATCAATGGCTTTGACGCCATCGATATGGGTGTGGACGTGTCCCCTATGGTAATTTTGAAAAAAGCGGAGGAAATCAACGCTGACTTTGTGGGGCTCTCTGGGCTGATGATGCCCTCCTTGCCCTATATGGCAGAAACCATTGAGCTGATTCACGCCAGCAGTAAGCTGAAGGGGCACACCAAGGTCATGGTCGGTGGTGGCCCTGTGACCCAGCAATGGGCAGAGACCCACGGCGCAGATGGCTACTCTGACGATGCCATGGGCGCGGTACAGCTGGCAAGAAAACTGGTGCAACATTGATTGAAAAGGAGTAAGCAACATGAATCAAAGAGCTTTATTATTTGACGTCCTCAAACGCAGCGTGGAGGGCCCCATCGTGTCTGAAAGCGATTTCGACATGAAGCATATCTATAAAAACGTAAAGAAAATCGGCAAGAAATACAACATTAAAATCACGGCAGACACCATCATCAACTTTGATGACCAGCTGGCAGACAATGTCTGGAATGCCGCCATTGAATTTTTGGCCACCTCTGGCATCTACTGCAAAGATTCTGGCCGCTTGATTCAATTTACGGAAAAAGAGCTGCGGGAACGGATTCGTTTGGCACCAGACCACGCCCAATATGGCGAAGGCAGCGATGCTGTGATTGAATATGCCCGTACGGCTGACGACACCAGACATTGCACCTCCATGGGCTCCTCTGTCAACGTGCCCTGCGACAACAAATATTTCACCCCCATTATGCTCAGCTACCTCCAAGAGCCATTGGTGGACATCCACTGCCCAACCACCAACCTGAAAACCATCAACGGTATGGAATTGCGTACCCGCACTCCACTGGAAATTCTGGCTTCCTGGGAAGAGGTTGCCCTGTATAAGCACGTGGCAAAAATGGCTGGACGCCCTGGCATCTGCTACAACGGAGTGGGCATCAGCGTATCCGATATTGGCCAGTTGTCTGCCGCGCACCTGATGGGGCATTATGACAGCCACTGTGTCGGCATCATCTCTGAGCTGAAAACCGACAATTCTATTTTGAATAAAGTCACCCAAGCCGTGTTACTAGACGGTAAAATCACACCTTATGCCAACCCCATCTACGGCGGTTTGGGCGGTGGCTTGGACACCCAAGTTATTTTGCTCACAGCAGAAATGATTGCACTGAGTGTGGTCTTTATGGGCACCACTGTGGGTACCACGCCCACCCACCCCAGCCTGTTCTGCTCCACCACAGAAGAAATTCTCAAGTTCGTCAGTGTGGCATTCCAAGCGATCTCTCGCAACAGTCACATTATGACCCGTGTGACCCACACCATGGTCGGCGGCTGTGGCACAAAGACCTTCCTCTACGAAATCATCGCCTCTTGTCTGGTTGCCACCAAGGCTGGCGTCGCCCGTCTCCAAGGCCCTCGCGGTGCCACTGGTGCCATCGAAGGTGCTTGCTCTGGCTTGGAAGCTCGATTCCAAGGCGAAGTCCTTCGTGCCGCCGTTAAAATCGACCGCGCCAAGGCAGAGGAAATTGTCCAAAAAGCCTTTGGGGCATACAAAGACGATCTGTATGAAAAACCATATGGTAAGCCCTTCTGGGAGGTCTACGATGTGGATACCATCACCCCAACCGATGAATGGCTGGGCATCTACGAAGAAGTTAAGGCAGAGGCCATCGCATGGGGTCTGCCTCTGGACGAAATTTAAGGAGAGAGAATCATGGAAACCAGAGAATTTGACCCCCGTTTTTCCGCAATGAACCACCAAAAGGATTTGGAATTGCTCCGCCGTGCCATCGTCCTGTCTCAAGAGGCCAGAGATGCAGGCAACACCCCCTTTGGTGCCCTTTTGGCAGACAGCGACGGCAACATCATCATGGAACAGGGCAACCAAGAGTTGACCTCCCACGACTGCACCATGCACGCAGAGACTGGACTGATGCGCCGTGCTTCTCAGGCCTTCACCAAGGAGGTTCTTTGGGACTGCTCCCTCTATACCAGTGCTGAGCCATGCTGTATGTGTGCTGGTGCCATCTACTGGGGCAATGTGGGACGAATTGTCTATGCCATGAGCGAAAAGATGCTGTTGGCGGCCACAGGTGACAACGAAGTCAATCCCACCTTTGATTTGAACTGCCGTGAAGTGCTGTCCAAAGGCCAAAAGCCTATTGTTGTGC
>JAWXUJ010000003.1:0-17466 GCA_044432765.1 Eubacteriales bacterium
AAGACAATGCTGTATACCTGTATATGCTGAAAAAGGAAGCCGAGAGCAAGCCAAAGAAGGTTGCAAAGATTGCGGCTCTTAATAAGTTCCTGCGTATCTACTATGCTCGTGTAAACGAGGTTTACGCAAGCTAGAACTACTCTAATTTCTCAGGCCAGCGGTTTCTCGGTGGTCTGCTTTGCTATGCCTAAATAGAAGAATGTTTTTTATTACCTGCTAAAATTTCTCCTTGACTTTTCTTAGCAGGTTTTCATGCTTAAAAATAATAATATGAGGAGGTTTTATATGAAATCAAAAGCGATAGCCTATGCTCTACAAAAAGGTGGAGTGGGCAAAACGTCTAGTTGTGCCAGCGTTGCGGTTGGATTGGCGATGGAGGGCAAAAAGGTTTTAATGGTTGACTGTGACCCACAAGGTTCTCTTGCCATTGCTTTTGGAATTGACAATCCCGACAGATTGGATGTCAGCCTAGTTGGATGAAAGTTATGTGATAGTTCAAGTCCGGTCCAAAAAACCCGATGACATCTATTATGCGTAAATAGCACAGAACAAAACGCCACATCCATAAGGATGTGGTATTTTTATTTGGTGGCGCCTGGGGAGAAACCTGCATTTGTATTGCAAAGTGAAACCCAGTTTGTGTGGGAATTGGATGTGGTTGGATTTTTCAAAATTGCGGTTATGTTTCAAAATTGGGGAATCATCCAGAAAGTGTTGAAAAATCGAGACATCTATTGTATGATACATACAAACAAATAAGGGGGATTTTATTATGACCAGTCGTGAACGTTTGCTCAATGCCTTAAACGGTCTGCCTGTGGACCGCACACCTGTCACCTTGTTTATCCAAGAGCAGGGGCACTTTATCGTCCAAATCAACCCGGACGAACACCCAGAGGAATTTACCAAAAACAATAAATTCATCGCCGATTATATGCGGAAATTGGGCTTGGATGTCCATGTGCGGATGCTCTTCTTCAATCCCCATGAACCAAACTATTTCCATCAAAACCTCCTGAATTTCCATGTGGAAACCCCAGATTGGCAAATTAAATCCACGGTGACGGAAAAAGAAGATGCCACCTACACCCTCCAGGAAATCACCACGCCAAAGGGTGTGTTGACGCAGGAGTTCACCGTTTGTGAGCTGACACCCAAAACCTTCGTCTATGCCTGCACCAAAAAGCCCATCAACGGCATGGCTGACCTGGAAATCGCCATGGAATACGAGCCTCCCATCGCACCGGAGCAGGCCGAAAAAATCAAGCTGAACACCCAGGAACTAAAGGACTACATCGGCGACGACGGCATCGTCTCCGCATGGTCCAACGGTGGCCTATTTAATAATGTATCCGGTCTCATCGACCACACCCAGTTGTACACCTTGTTCCTCACCGACCCCGACTACTACAAAGCACTGATGACCTTCGCCAAAAAGCGGGTTTATGCCTTCACCGACGTGCTCATCGATGCCGGCATGGACGCCATCTGCTTCGGTGGCAACGTGGCCGGTGGCTTCTTGGGTGGCCCCATGTTTGAAACCTACATCATGCCCTACGAGCGGGAATATGCCGCCTACATCCACAGCCGCGGTGTGGCAACGGTCTATCACAACTGCGGGCAAATCATGAATTTGGTGCCCGCCTATCAAAAAATGGGCGTGAAAAACGTGGAACCATTCTCCCCGGTCCCCTTGGGCGACGGCGATTTGGACAAGGTCGCAGAAGTGCTCAACGGCGAATTCTCCGTCACTGGTGGCATCGACCAGGTCAACGTCATCCAGGCCGGCACTGTGGCCGATGTGGAAAAAGCCGTGGAAGAAACCTTGGAAAAAGCCAAAAAAATTCCCAATTTCATCCTCCAAAGTGCCGACTTCCTCAGCTGGGAAACCCCACTGGAAAACGTGGAAGCCTTTGCCAGAAAAGCCTTGGAAATTGTGAACAAACAATAGAAACATGAAAAAAACCGCCCGAAAGGGCGGTTTTTTCGGCGCGACGAGGACGATTCGTGAATCGCCCCTACATTTACGTTTATGCCTTTCGACGGTATTGCGAGGGGGAGATGGACAGTTGTTTTTTGAAGCAGTTGCTGAGGTGATAGGCACTGCTGAACCCGGTTTCCATGGCGATGGTTTGTAAACTGTCCTTGGAGGCCAGCATGAGCCGGCAGGCCGCCTCCAACCGCAATTTTAAGATATACTGCTTGGGTGGCAGGTTGCACTGGCGGTGGAATAAATTCCGCAAACTCCGCTCTTCAATTTTGAAATTGGTCACCAAATCCGCCACTGTTGCCGACTGGATGTTGGTGCGGATATGGCGATCCATGGCCGAAAAAAGGCCATCGTCGTTGTGGTTGACACCGTAGAGCACGGAGCAGTGTTCCAATAGGGCGCACAGGGTCAAAAACATTCCGGTGGACACGTCCCAGGCGCCCTGCTTGCTGTACTGAAAGGAGTGCTCTAGCAAAAAGGCCATCTGGGAATTTTCCGTGGCATACCCGACAGTGTTGACAGAGCGGAGGGGATTTCCCGTGTATTCGTACCACCAAAATTCCCACAAATCGCCATTGGCGTAGTAGGAAAAATGGGTGGAGGGAACGATGTGCATATAGGAGTTGGCGGTGACGGAGATGGGCTGCTCGTCCACCATGATGGTGCCACTACCCGCCAGGGTGTAGATGAAGTATTTTTTGTCGGGGGAGAAGACTTTTCGCCTAGTGTCATAGGTTCTGTCCCCTTGGATGTAGAAAATTTTGTCCAGAAAAATCCCCTGGAAGGGGTAGCCCTCCTGACGGATGGAGCAGTCTAAAACCATGGAATCACCTCTTTGTTTCACTATATGACAGATTGGCAAAGAAGTCAAATGGACGAAATGCACAGATTTTTTGCAGGATATTGTACACACTAAACAAAATCCTACAATATTTCTGATTTTTATATGTTTTTCCAGTTTTTGCATTGTATCGCCTTTTTTTGTATGACATAATGTAAGAAAATAAAGTCCAATACCATTGATTTTTGGAGGAAATGACATGAACGCAAGAGAGAATTATTTGTCGATTATCAAGCGCACCGGCTATGACGGCGTGGTTGCCACCTATTGGCTCTGCCCCCATCTGGAGGAAAGCTACGGCGACCGCCTCCGTAAATTTGTGGAGGACAACCAGGTCATGTGTCCAGAAGTCCGCAGTCGCGCCCCCAAGTACGTCCCTGTCCCCGACAGCGCACGGTTGCCATTTTTTGACCCCCCTCTGAAAGAGGGCGGCACCATTGACGTCTTTGGCGTCGGTCACGAAAAAGGCAGCGCCGCCGCCATGCACATGACCTATATGCGATCCCCCTTGGAAAAACTGCACTCTGTAGAGGAATTGGAAAAATTCCCCTTCGCCAAAACCCAGGAGGACCCCGCCTATTTGGCAGAGGTTCTGGCAGAAAATGAGGCCTTGAAGGCTCAGGACAAAATCGTCATGGGCGATATGCAGATGACCGTCTGGGAGCGCTCCTGGTATCTCCGTCGCATGGAGCGGATGATGGTGGACATGATGATCGCCCCCGATCAGGCCACCTTTATCTTGGACAAAATCACCGCCCTTGCCATCGAAGAAGCAGAATTTTACACCAAGGCTGGCTGTGATGTCCTTTTCTTCGGCGATGATGTGGGGATGCAAAACTCCATTCTCATGAGCTTGGACACCTACCGCACATGGTTGAAGCCTCGCATCATCCGGGTCATTGAAGCCGCCAAGGCCATCAACCCCCAGGTGGTCATCATGTACCATTCCTGCGGTTTTGTGGAGCCATTCATCGACGATTTGATCGACGCAGGGGTGGAAGTTTTGGACCCTGTCCAACCAGAGTGCATGGAATTTTCCGAAATTGCGGAAAAATACGGCGACCGCATCTCCTTCCATGGCAGCATCGGAACCCAAACCACCATGCCCAAGGGCACCCCATCAGAAGTATATCACAAAGTCATGGAAAATCTGAAGATTTCAGGCAAAAAAGGCGGGCTTTTGGTCTGTCCAACCCATATGTTGGAACCGGAGGTCCCTGTGGAAAACATCGAAGCCTACCTACTGGCCTGCCGGGACTTCAATGAAGAGATGTAAACAAAATGTGAAATAACCGCAATTTTGAAAAATCCTAAAGCAAAAATGAAAAAATATAGTTCGTGATATTGTTGTATGATGTTTATGATAAACATACAGAATTCTTACATATTGCACAAGGAGGTATTGGATGGAAGGCATCTTAGAGTTTCAAAATATTTCCAAGTATTTTCCCGGTGTCAAGGCTTTGGATGACGTGTCCTTTCAGGCACACGCAGGCGAGGTTCTGGCGTTTCTAGGGGAAAACGGCGCAGGTAAGTCCACCTTGTTGAAAATTCTCAACGGTGACTATCAGCCCACTTCTGGTAAATACATACTGAACGGAAAGCAACGCCAGTTCAAAAGTCCTTTTGAGGCCATCGAACGAGGCATCAGCATCATCTACCAGGAACGTCAAATCCTCCTGGAGCTGAGCGTGGCAGAAAACATTTACTTAGGACGTATGCCCACAAAAATGGGTATCATCGACAATGGCAAGGCCAATAAAATGGCACAGGTTATCATCGACGATTTTGGATTGCCCATCGACCCCAGCACCAAGGTCAAGGATTTGTCCATCGCCTATCAGCAGATGGTCGAGATTATGAAGGCCTACAGCCGTGACAACCTGAAGGTCATCTGCTTCGACGAACCAACCGCATCCCTGTCCGATGCAGAAATCGACAGCTTGTTCGCCATCATCAACAAGCTCCGCTCCGAAGGCAAAATCATCATCTACGTCACCCACCGTATGGCGGAAATTCGCCGTATCGCCGACAAAGTCGCCATCTTCAAAGACGGTCGCTACGTCGACACCGTGGTCACCAACGATGTCTCCGATGGCGATTTGATTCACATGATGGTGGGTCGTGACCTGGGCGATATCTACGAAAGCCTCCCCCGCAACGACAAAATTGGCGAAGTCCTTTTGGAGGTCAAAGATGTGTCCTCCGACTTTGTAAAGAAGAACTCCTTTAAGGTTCACGCCGGCGAAGTGGTCGGGTTCTCCGGCCTGGTCGGTGCCGGTCGCACCGAGCTGATGCGGGCCATTTTGGGTGCCGATACCATGCGCTCTGGCGAGATTTATTTAAATGGCAAGTCCATCAAAAACAAGGACCCCAAGGAAGCCATGAACAACGGCATCGTTCTGGTGCCGGAAGACCGGAAAATGCAGGGCATCCTGGCAAACCTCTCCGTGGCTGGCAACATCAACATCTCCCTGTTGGACAAAAATGCCAACAAGTTTAGCATCGTCTCCAAAAAGAAGGAAGAAGCCGCAGCCGCCAATGGCATCAAAGCCTTCCGTATCCGCACACCAGATGCCGACAAGATGATTGTGGAGCTGTCCGGTGGCAACCAGCAAAAATGTATCGTTGCCCGCTGGCTGGCAACCAACCCCAAAGTGCTCATTTTGGATGAACCAACCAAGGGCATTGACGTGGGTGCAAAATCGGAATTCTATCAGATGATTTGTGAATTCGCAAAACAGGGACTGGGCGTTATCCTGGTCTCCTCCGAACTACCGGAGGTCATCGGTCTGTCTGACCGCATCCTGGTTATGCACAATCTGAAAATCGTTGGTGAAGTTATGCGCGCAGATGCTACGGAGGACAAAATCCTCAGCTTGGCATTGGTAGGGGAGGAAGTAAAATGAACGAACAAACAACTGCTAAAAAGCAATTTAGCGTAAAAAATGTATTTGCCAGCATCGGTGGCGATAAGCTGGTTCTGATCGGTGCCATCATTGTGGTGTTTGCCGCATTCACCTATCTGAATCCAAACTTTATGAGCTGGACCAACGTGGTCAACATCACGATCGCCGCCCACCTGATTGGCCTGGTTGCCATCGGCCACACCTACTTGATCATCGCAGGTCAAAACGACTTGTCCCCCGGCTCTTTGGCCGCATTCTCCGCCGTTTTGGTGGCTGTGTGCCTCAATGCTGGCATGGCCTTGATTCCATCCATCCTCATCACCGTCTTCGCCGGCATTGTCATTGGTGCATTCAACGCCTGGATGGTCAACGGCATCAAACTCCAAGCCTTTATCGCCACCTTGGTTACCCAAACTGTGGTTCGTGGTTTCGCCTATCTGATGTGTGACGGCAAGCCTTTGTCCATCACCGACGAAGGCTTGAAAGCCATGGGCAAAATGAGAGACCCTCTGGTCAACATTCCCTGGTTCGTCTGGTTCACCATCATCTGCTTCCTCGTTTTCGGCATTATTTTGGCAAAAACCAAATTCGGTCGCTCTATCTATGCCATCGGTGGCAACGAAGATGCCGCTCGTTTGGCTGGTCTTCGTCCAAAGCGCATCATCACCACCTGCTTCATCATGATGGGCGCTCTGACCTCCATGGGTGGTGTGTTCTATGCCGGTCGCATGAACGCCGGTCAACCTGCCGCCAACATCAACCTGGAATTTGATGCAATCACCGCCGTTATTCTCGGTGGCGTCTCCTTCGCCGGGGGCGTTGGTAACATGAGTGGCACCGTCCTGGGCGTGTTGCTGATTCAAATGTTCAACACTGGCCTGACCATGGTCAACGTCAACTCCTTCTGGCAATACGTCGCCCGTGGCGCACTGCTTCTCTTCGCTCTGACTTCTGACTACATCCGTAAGGAACGTCGCAACAAAGAACTGCTGGCCGCCAGCATGAAAAACATCTAATCTGTATCTTATTGGGGCAACCCGATTTGAATAAAATCTAGGAGGACTACAAAATGAAAAAGAAAATTTCCCTGCTGTTGGCAACTGTCTTGGCATTCTCTGCCCTGGCTGCTTGCTCTTCCAGCACCACCACAGAGGCTACTACAACTGCAACCACTGAGACCGCTGCTGCAACCACCGAAACCGCTACTGAGGAAGCTGTTGCTGAAGAAGCTGCTCCTACTGCTGAAGCATCTTCCGACAGCAAAGGCGTTATCTACGGCATCTACAAGTCCGGCGACCAAACCTGGTTCTTGGACGAAGGCGCTGCTGCACAAGCAACTGCTGAAGCCGCTGGCTACGAATTCATCTATGTTGACGTTCAACTGGACCCCAATAAATACACTGCTGCAATCGACAACGCAATCGCCAACAACGCTGCTGGTGTTGTCACCTGTACCCCTGACCAAACCATGTCCCAAGTCGTTGTAGACGCTTTGGCAGAAGCTGGCATCCCCGTCGTCGCAGCTGACGATGCTCTGGAAGTCAACGGCGAAAAGCTGGTTCCCTGGGTTGGCATCAACGGCTACGTCATCGGCGAAGCCTGCGGCGCTTGGATGGCAGAACAAGCCATTGCAAATGATCTGGTCGGTCGCGAAGACGTTGGCCTGCTGATCATGACCATGGACACCGTTTCCTCTTGCGTGCCTCGTACCGAAGGCGAATATGACATCTTCACCTCCATGTGCCCAGAATTCCCCGAATCCAACATCTTCCGCGCTGACGGCGACGGCACCACTGAAAAAGGCAACACTGGCGCATCCGCTGTGATCACTGGTAACCCACAAATCACCACTTGGTTGGTCGTTGGTGGTAACGAAGAATCCTGCCACGGCGCTGCTCGTGCTCTGGAATCCGCTGGCTTGGATGGCGATGCAATCGTCTGCGGCCTGGGCGGCTACATGGCAAAAGACGAATTCAAGGTTGAAGGCGGCACCTGCGTGAAGGCTTCTGCTTACTTCTCCGCTGATGGCGTTGGCGGCGGTTCCGTCAGCGTTCTGCTGGATCTGATCAACGGCGAAGAAGTCCCAATGGAAACTGCTGTTGACGCAACCATCGTCACCGTTGACAACTATGTTGAAGTCATGGGTGCTGCTGCAGAGTAAACTTTAAATCATCGCAATATTAAAAAATCCCCACCGCAAGGTGGGGATTTTTGCGCTTCGCAACTCTGAGAAATTACAGTTTATTGGAGTCAGAATTTAAATTGGGTGGAGACAGTTGTTTGCGGTAGGCACCGGGGGTCATGCCCTCCATTTTTTTGAAGGCAGAACAAAAGCTACTCTCTCGCTGATAGCCCACCCGGTAGGCAATTTCCTTGAGGGGCTGATCGGTGCTTTTCAGGTAGAATTTCGCCAAATTCATCCGCACCCGAATCAGGTACTCGTGGGGGGTGAAGCCTGTCTCTTTTTTGAACACACGAATGAAGTGGAAGGGGCTTAGGTTGGCCTTTTTCGCCAAATCCTCGATTTGAAGTTCTTCGCTGGCGTGTTCCGCCAAATAGGAAGAGATTTCCTCCATACCAGAAGACGGCGTTGGGTTGGTGGTGGAGCTGGGCCCCAAAAGTATCAGCTCTGTCAACAAACTGGTGATGTGCTTGGAGTGTACTGCCTCATTTACCCGATTATATTGGTGATAATCGGCAAACATTTGCCGAAATGTACGAATACAGTGGTATGGATTTTGAATGTGGAAGACAAAGCCGTTGGCGGTGGCCTCTTCAAAATAGGCCTTTGCCACAGCGCCGTCGAAGTGAATCCACTCGATTTCCCAGGAACGATCGGTGTAGTAAGCGTGGGGTTTGTGGCAATTCAGAAACACAACGTCCCCGCGGTTCACGTTGGCGACCTGACCTTCCTGCTCCACATAGCCACTGCCGTTGCGGATGTACATGACCAAAAAACTCTCAAAAATATGCCGGCGAACGTGGTAATAGTTGTTGCAAAAATAGTGCCCGATGCTCAAGGTGTAGAAATACATCCCCTGGGCTTTCACCGTGGGCGTAGAGAAATAAATGTAGGAACCAGGGCAAACGCCCTGCTCAGTTGCGCGCATAAAACCACCTCATATCCTCATGATTTTTTTCTGTTTTCATTATAATCCAAAACAACAAATTTGTCAATTTATAACCGCAATTTTTCGAAATTTTACAGCAATTCACCCGCTTGCTAAAATGTGATATTATGGTACAATAGAGAAAAAAGGAGGAGATTTCTATGAACTCTAGAGAACGTATCATCGCTGCCATCAACCACCAACCCACCGACCGTTGCCCCATCGATTTGGGTGGCTGTGGACAAACTGGTATGAACGCCAGCACCATGTATCGCCTTCGCGCCGCCCTGGGTTTGGAAGATCGTCCCATCACCGTCAATGAACCCTTCCAAATGCTGGGTCAAGTAGACGAAGACCTGCAGAAGGCAGTCCACAGTGACATCGTCGGCCTGTACAACGAAGGCACCATGATGGGCTACAAAAACGCAGACTGGAAACCCTTCACCATGGACGACGGCACCCCAACTTTAATGGGTGGCGGCTTCAACTATGAAACCAAAGAAAACGGCGACAAACTGTTCCGCGTCTGTGGCGACCCCAGTGCGCCTGTTGCCTGCTGTATGCCAAAAGACGGTTCCTTCTTCGACAATGTGGACCACTCCGTCTCCAATTTCACCTGGGCAGATATGGGTAAATTAGATGCCCGCAAAGACTTCAAAGACGACTTCCAAGTCTGCACCGACGAGGACGCAAGATATTGGGAAGAGGAATCCAAAAAACTGTACCACGGCACCGACTACGGCATTATGGGTGTCTTGGGTGGCGGCGGTTTGGGCGATGTCGCCATGGTTCCCGGCATTTGCGTCCGCGAACCATCCGGTATTCGTCGCCTCATGGACTGGCTGACTGCTCACGCCATGTGCCCCAACTACATCGACGAAATCTTCCAACTGCAAACGGAAGTCATGCTGAAAAACCTGGAAATCTACAAGCAAGCCGTTGGCGATCGCATCCAAGTGGTGTGGATTTCTGGCACCGACTTTGGCACACAGCACTCCCTGTTCAACAGCCTGGATTGTTTCCGCTCCGTCTATAAACCTCACTACCAAAAAATCAACGACTGGGTGCACCAAAACACAGAGTGGAAAACCTTCTATCACACCTGCGGTTGCATCAACGATTTGTTGGACGACCTGGCAGAAATGGGCGTTGACTGCCTGAACCCTGTCCAATTCAGCGCCATGGAAACCCGGGGGATGACCCCCGCCAAGCTGAAAGCTGAATACGGCGACAAGTTCACCTTCTGGGGTGGCGGTGTGGACACCCAACACGTGCTCCCATTTGGCACACCAGAACAAGTTCGCGCCCAAGTGGCTGAGCGGGTGGAAATCCTGAACAAGGATGGCGGCTTCATTTTCAACCCCATCCACAACGTGGTTGCAAACGTGCCCATTGAAAATCTGTTGGCTATGTATGAAACCGTCATCGGCGAGAAATTTAAATAATGAAATAACAGGCCGCGAAAGAACCACAAAATGGGAAAAGACTTCCAAATTTTGGAGGGAGAAAAAGTGTGAAAAGGAACCGTCAGGGTTCCTTTTCGCGTTGAGCGAAGCGGATAATCCGCCCGCAGGCGACTCGGCTTGTCAAAAATGAAGTTTTTGGCAAGCCGAGAGAGTGCTGAAAAAATTTCAGCACTTTCTGTTGTATTTAGGAGGAACGCAATTTATGAAATATTTTCACGTTATGGAGCAATATCGGGAAAGAATTGCAGAATCAAGAGCCCAACTTCTGGCAACCTGGCAGGGGAAAAACACCCGCCCGGCTGTGATTTTCTCCGATGTAAACTATGCCCTCTGCGGGCAGACCGACATACCTGCCGACTATTTTGACCCCGCGGTGATGTTGGAATATCAGATGAAAAAAATCATCCAACACATGGAAACCATCCCCGATGACTACGTCCCCGTCCTTCATCCATGGTATGGCACCACGGTTTTGCCCTCCGCCTTGGGGGTGGAAGTCCACTACCCAGAGGGCATGGATCCGGCACTGGGCGCCGCAATTTTGGAAAAACCGGAGCAGGTTTATGACCTGAAAATGCCCGATTTCGAAACCGATGGACAGTGTCCTCAAGTCCTGGCCTGCATCGATTATATGAAGGCCCACACCGATGTGCCCATCTGCGTCACCGACACCCAGGGACCACTGAATTTGGCGCTCAGCCTGGCTGGGGCAGTGAATTTGTTCCTCTGGTTTTACATGGCTCCCGATGCTGTCCACCACTTGATGGGCTTCTGCACAGACCTGCTCATCGCCTGGGTCACGGCGCAAAAACAGCGGGCAGGCCACCAAATACAAGGGGATGCCTACCCTCACGCCATTGAAATGCCCGCTCAATTTGGCGGCATCGCCTTCTCCGAAGACGACATCGTGGTCATCAGCATGGAGCAGTACGAAACCTTTGTTGCACCCTACCACGAACGGCTGTTTCAAGTGTTTGGCGGGGGCTCCGTCCACTTTTGTGGCAGTGGACTTCACCAAGTTGCTTCTTTGGGTGCCCTACAAAACATCGGCGCGGTGAACAACTTCTCCATGGGCAATTTTGAGCAAATCAAAGCGTTGCAAAAAGCAATGGAAGGCCGGGGCACGGTCATGGCCTGCGATTTCAATGGCTCCGATATCCCCTGGCACTGCGAAAGTCTTGCCCAGTTGGCAAAAACGCCAAAGGGTCTGATTTTAGGTGTCTTCTTCGCCCCAACCATGGCTCTGCTCCCCGACGGAAAATATACCGACTCCGACCGGAGCACCGCCCAGGTGGTGGGGGAATACCTGGCGCAATTTCAGGAAAAAGGATTGCTTCCCAAAGACCATTGAAAGGCGGTGTCTGTCGTGTTAAACCCTTCAAAATTTTTAGGTGCAGACAGTTGGGTTCTGGAAAACGACCATCTTTCTGTGGTGGTTCTGCCGGCCTTCGGCGGGAAAATTGGGTCAATTTATGACAAAAAAGCCGACTTTGAACTGCTGTTCCAAAATCCAAAAACCGCCTTCACCCCCGCGCCACCCTACGCCGACTTCTCCCAATACGAGGCCTGCGGTTTCGACGATGCCTTCCCCGGTGTGGATGCCGAAACGGTGACCGTGGGAGGCAAAACGGTGGACTACCCCGACCACGGCGAAATCTGGACAAGCCAAATGGAGGCAACCGCCGTCGGCGACTGCCTCCATTTGGCCTTTACCAGCCCGATTTTGGGGTATGTCTACAAAAAAACCGTCTATCTGGACGGTCAATCGGTGGTGGTGGACTACCACATCACCAACCCCACCGACGTGGAAATCCCCGCAATTTGGACGTGCCATTGCTTGGTGAACTGGGAAGATGGCATGAAAATTCTCATGCCCCAAGGAGTGGATATGGTGGAAAATACCTTTGCAGGGAAGTGGCTTGGCGAAGCCAAGGCAAAGCTGTCCTACCCAGTGGCGCAAACGCTCCAGGGAACTTTGGATTTGCGGAAAATGCCTCCCGATGACTGCCTGAAATTCTACGCCACCCAGGCAGTGGAGCAGGGGTACTGCGCCTATGAATACCCCAATGCCAAAGTCCGGGCGACCTTCTCCTACGACCGGGAAAAGTTGCCATATCTGGGACTTTGGGCGACGTCTGGCGGGTTTCGTGGGGATAAAAACTGCGCCCTGGAGCCTTCCACAGGCTATTATGACAGCGTAAACTTGGCGCAAAAATACGGTCGTTGCTCCGCATTGCCTCCTCGTGGAACCATGGAATTTTCCCTTAAAATTTCCCTTTTCGGCCTTTTGTCGGATGTGTAAAAACCCCGCCTCCGCCCTGGTTTGGAGGTGGAGGTACTGCCAAAAACATACAACCTAAAAAACTCCACCATTTTACGATAAATGGTGGAGTTTTTCAAACTTCGAGAGGGGCAGAGCCCCTTCCCTACGAGCGTGATTCGAGTTTTGTACAGATTCTACTGTGGTGAAAGAAGTGGCGCATCAGCGTTCAACGATGTAAACACGTCTAAATGGCATGACGCTAATCACCTTATACAGAACCCACAGCATAAAGAAAATCGGCAGGAACATAGACTGGAATACGAAGCCTGCAATGGCATAGCTCCAACCACCATAGTTTTTGGCGTGGCGCATATTGAAGTAAGTGAATACCAAGCCCACGGCAAATAACACAACGCCACCGAGCGCCATCAGGATTACCCCTTCAGTTGCTGCCACGGATACCATGCTACCGCCCCATACCATGCCAAAAAATCCACAAATGGCGGTTGCAATATGCAGGTTGACGATATTATAGCCATCCTCTTTCATAATGAAAGGCAGGGATAAAAAGGTCCAGGGCAAACAGGAGGAGAGCAAAGTTGCAACTGGATGGCGCAGCATCAATCGGGAGAAGCTCTTAAAGCAGGATTCAAACATGGGGATGAAATAAAGGAATGGAATCCAGTTGACAAGCAGTGCAATGCAAATGTTTTTGAGCAGATTGTCCTCTGACTTTGTGTTGAAGTAAATGTCTTGATAGGCGGATGCACCAGCATACTGCACCTGCTCAAAGGGCATGGGCTGGGCCATTACGTAATTGGTTTCTGGGAAGCTGACAGTTCTTGCAGTCTGGTCTGCAAACAGGGCAAATGCGCTGACAAGCACGACCTTCACATCACTGGTGGATAGCCCTTCTTGTTTGATATAACAGGAATCTGTCATGGAATAGGGACGTGCTTCCCCCGCCTCCATGCGGAAGGGGTGGAATTCTTCATTGGTGATTTCAAACACATATTGGGTGCTAGAGCCCTGGATTTCTTTGCCGTTGCCGTCGGTCAATAAGAACTCCAACCGAACGGCCATAAGGGGATACACATTGGTGTTGCGAATTTCAAAACGAATGCCAACTTCTCCAATGGATTCGTTCCGGACTACCACGTTTGCATCCACCTGGACAAATGGAAATGGGCGGTCGATTGGGTTTTTTTGGCTGTTGTGATAGATTTTTTGCCCTTCCTTGATGTTGAATATTTCCTCGCAGTATTTGCAACGTATCACGGTGTCGGTCATATCTGACACCGTATTGTGACCTTGACAGAATGGGCATTGGGTGATTGCGCTCATAAATACATCCTCCTCTTTGTTGTTCATAGTTTCTTCATTATTATAAAAGATAGAAAAATCCTTTACAAGATGTGACAGTTGATGTGACAACCTTTTTTTGGTTAAGTACGCCAATTTGCTTTGACATTCTTCCACCGCACTGCTATACTAAAGTAAATGATGGAAAGGTGATGCGTCTATGTCTAAATTCACTGAGCGATTTCAGGAAATACAACAAGAACAAGGCTTTACCATTGCAGCTGTGTGCAAAAAAGCCAAACTTGAACGCACCTTGGTTCATAAAATGATCAAAGGCGACCGCCATCCCGACAAGGCTGTGTTAAATGCTTTTTTAGCCAAAGCCATGCTGTCTCATTCCCAAATGCAAGAACTGCAAACCCTGTATGAGATTGAGGTTGTGGGGGAAGCGACCTATCGTGCGCGCCTGCAAATTGCGCAACTGTTTTCCAGAATTGACGTGCTCTCCAAAGCCCAATCCAGTGTTTTGGCGCAAGAGGTAGACACACCTGTAAATCTGGATTATTTGGGACAACAGCAAGCCTTTCAGGGTGCATTTCAAGGAGAGATGCTTTTTGAACGGTGGGCGGCCTATGCTGTCCAGAACAGCCAACAGTTGTCTCTGTTTTTACCATCCCATTGCCACAGTTTTTTTAATGCCCTCATTCGCATATATGCCACAACACCACGGACATTGGAGATTCAGCACATTTTCGCCTTGGAAAAGCGACATCAAAAAGCCAGCGTGAATTTGGATATTTTTTCCCAGTTGATGCCTTTGGCTCTGCTGCGAAAAGATGGCTATCACCCTCAATTTTTTTATGCAGATACCCATGCCTTGGCAGACCATTTCACACCCATGCCCTATTACTGTTTCGATGAGGAAAGTGTGCTCATGATCGGCGAGGATTTCACCCAGGTTATTTTCAGCAAAGAGCCTGATGTACTACAACTATACCGTCAACACTTTGCCAACACCAAAGCAAATACAATCCCATTTTTAACGGTACAAACCAGCTTTGACAATTTGATACAGGGCTATCACCAAGGCGATTTTACCGGAGCAGCACTGCGGATTTCCTATGAGGCGCAGCCTTGTATCGGGCAATTTATCACCCGCGAATTGGTGGATTCCTATGTGAACCAAGCGTTGCCCCAACGGGAGTTTTTGGTGGACAGCATTTCTAAAATGTATATGGATATGCACACCAATGCACCGCTACGCGCCTCTTTTTTCTCGGACAAAGGGCTCCACACCTTCGCCACCACAGGGGTGGTGCGGTATTTCCCCACTTCCATTGTGCCAGCGTTGCGACCAGACACCCGCGTCTATTTTTTGCAGTGCATCAAGGACTCTATTTTGCGAGATGAGCAAAGTTTTTATGCCATCAAAGAATCCAGCCTATGTGTTCCAGACTTGGTATCTTGTGAAGTGTTTGAGGGCGGTCATATTTCCTTCCACCTAAATGACAGCCACTTTCCCCATGTATTTTACATGAGCGAGAGTAGCGTGGTGGATGCGCTCATGGACTTTTTCCACAGTTTGAAAACAGCACCCACGGTCTACGGCAAAGAAGAAACCTTGGACTTGATAGATACCTGCATACAACTTGCACAAGAATAGTCAAAGGCACTGCACAAAAACTCGAACGGCACCTGTAGGGGCGCGCTTTGCTCCTCCAAAATGTTGAAAATCTCCACCATTTTACGATAAATGGTGGAGATTTTGCATCTAGCAGGGCAGAGTAGAACTCTGCCCCTACATTGGTTTTTCGAGTTTTGTACAGCACCTTTGATTTTTTGCTGTATTTTTAAGTTTGTTTTATCGGATGGCATCTTTTATGGATTTGACGTAGGCCGCCACGTGGGGGACGCAGTCTTCTTTGTACTGGGCGCACAGTTTGACAATGGCGGAACCGACGATGACACCGTCGGAGTGTTTTGCCATAGTGGCGGCCTGCTCCGGGGTGGAGATGCCGAAGCCGATGGCGCAGGGGGTGTCACTGTGCTGTTTCACCAGGTCAATCATGTCGCCGATGTTGCTGGCGATGTTGCTCCGCACACCGGTGACACCCAGGGAGGACACACAGTAGACGAAGCCAGTGGCCTCTTTTGCAATCATCACCGTCCGGTCGTCGGAGTTGGGGGCGATGAGGGAGATACAGTCCAAACCGTACTCCTTGCAGACAGAATCGAACTCCTCTTTTTCCTCGAAGGGCACGTCGGGCAGGATGACACCGGCGATGCCAACCTCTTTTGCCCGCTTGACAAATCGTGCAATGCCGTAGGAGAAGAGGACGTTGGCGTAGGTCATAAAGACCATGGGGATGGCAACGTCCACAGTGGCAACCATGTCGAAAATCTTGTCTGTGGTGATGCCGGTAGCCAAAGCCCGTTCGTTGGCCTCCTGAATGACAGGACCCTCGGCAGTGGGGTCGGAGAAGGGGATGCCCAGCTCAATCAGGTCTGCGCCGGCCTCTGCCATGGCGTAGATTAGCTTCTTAGAAGTTGCCAAATTGGGGTCACCACAGGTGATAAATGGGATAAATGCCTTGCCATTTGCAAAGGCCTGTGCAATCTTATTCATGGATATCCTCCCCTCGATAGCGGGCGATGGCGGCGCAGTCTTTGTCGCCACGACCGGAAACGGTGATGACCATAATGTCATCTTTGGACATTTGCCCGGCGATTTTCATGCCGTGGGCGATGGCGTGGGCGCTTTCGATGGCGGGGATGATGCCCTCCATTTTGGACAGGTACTCAAAGGCGCAGACCGATTCTTCGTCGGTGATGGAGACGTATTCTGCTCGGCCTTGGTCGTAGAGGTCTGCGTGTTCGGGGCCGATTCCGGGGTAGTCCAGGCCGGCGGAGATGGAGTAGACCGGGGCAATTTGACCGTATTCGTCTTGGCAAAAATAGGACTTCATGCCGTGGAAAATGCCCAGAGAGCCGGTGGCGATGGTGGCGGCGGTTTCCGCGGTGTCCACCCCCCGCCCGGCGGCCTCACAGCCGATTAAGCGGACGGATTCGTCCTCAATAAAGTTGTAGAAGGTGCCGATGGCGTTGGAGCCACCGCCCACGCAGGCCAGTACGGCATGGGGGAGACGGCCCTCTTTTTCCAGAATTTGTTCCTTAATTTCCTTGGAGATGACGGCTTGGAAGTCTCGCACCATGGTGGGGAAGGGGTGGGGACCCATGACGGAGCCCAGGACGTAGTGGGTGTCGTCCATCCGTTTTGTCCACTCCCGCATGGTTTCGGAAACGGCATCCTTCAAGGTGGCGGTGCCACTGGTGACGGCATTGACTTTCGCCCCCAACAGCCGCATCCGGTAGACGTTGAGAGCTTGGCGCTCGGTGTCCTCTTTGCCCATGAAAATTTCACATTCCATGTCCATGAGGGCGGCGGCGGTTGCCGTGGCCACGCCGTGTTGGCCTGCGCCAGTTTCGGCGATAACCCGGGTTTTGCCCATTTTTTTTGCAAGTAAAACCTGTCCCAGGACGTTGTTGATTTTGTGGGCGCCGGTGTGGTTCAAATCCTCCCGCTTC
>JAWXUJ010000004.1:0-16643 GCA_044432765.1 Eubacteriales bacterium
CACCCTTGGCCTCTTTGATATATCGACGGGCGGTGAAGTCGGAGGGAGAGCCGTCGTCCAATGCGTCGGCACCCTCCATAGGTGCTGTGCCCAAACGGTTGGGCAGTGTCACCCCTGCAAATTGCAGGGGTGTTTTTAGGATGGATGTATCTGCTGCAAAGGGCAGTGTTATGCCCAGAGATGCAGCCTTTGCCTGGATTTCCTCCAAGGATTTGTACTTAAACTTTTCATGCGACATAACGACTTGACCTCTTTCGGACTAAATTTTGGTGAACTTGCGGAGCAGAGCGTAGACCACAACGGCGGTGACGAAGCCATTGACAGGTGCGATGCCCCAAGTCATAAAGAAGGAGACACAAACACCGCAGATCCAGGAGATGAAACCGCTGATTCGCAGGCTTGGCATATTGTCGAAGGTTTTTTCAAATTCACGTTCCACAACCAGGAAGTGACCGACGATGGTGCCGCCCACAGGAGGGATGGCAGTGCCGATGATGCCCAGCAGAGACAGGAAGGTGGAGGTGAAGCCGTTTAAAGTCATGAACACGCCAATGGCACCGGCGAAGATGCAGCTGGGGACGATGAAGTGCTTTGCGGTGAACTTGCCGTCGCTCTCTTGGCCTTCGCGACCGCGGACGACTTTGGTGATGTTCTCCAGAGCTTGGGCGGCGATGAACACAACGGCTTGACCACTGGAGATGGTCAGCAGAACATAGATGACAAAGGCCACCGCGGACATATCCAGGCTTGCCAGGATTTGCACCAGATCACTTTGACCAGTGCCCAAGGCGCAGATCAGAGCAACGGTTTCGAGCAGGGTGACACAGATAAAAGAACCGATGGTGGCGATGAATACATAGGAGGGTTTCTTGACGAAACGGGTGATGTCTGCGCTAAAGGTTGCGCCAGTCATCCAGCTTGCTGCAATGACGGAAACGGCGGCGAAGAAGGTGGTGGGAGTGGTGGGCTCTGCGGTGAGCACGTTGGCAAAACCGACTTTGTTGCCCACGGAAACCAGGCCGTAGATGACGAATGCAGCAATGATGGGCACACCGATTTTGCTGAAAATACTCATGCCCTTAAAGCCCTTCAGGTTGATGATGACCAGGATGACCAGATAGACAGCCAGGCCAACGAAGGGAGACAGTCCGGGGAACAGGGAGGTCATCATGTTACCGACCAAAGAGCAGTACACACTGACGAAGACCAGGGAGAACAGACTGACGATGGATGCGGCAATGACTTGGCCTTTGATGCCGAAGACAGGTTTAAAAAGGTCTGTGGAAGAACGACCGGTTTTCTTGCCGATGAGGCCGAGAACGCCGGCGTAGAGGCCCAGAAGAAGGTTGCCCACCAGCAAAGCGAGGATGCCTTGGGTGAAGCCCAGTTGATTGCCCACGTTGCCGCCGAGAACAAATGCGGTGACACTGAGGACATATCCTGCAAAGACGAAAAATACGCTGCCCAGGCCTTTTGTTTCTTGTTTCATGTGTTTGTTTCCTCCGAATGATTTAAAATACTCTTTTTGTGAGTTAATTATTACTAATCGATTTTCTGTCGATTGACTTTTTGCGTGGTATATGATATGCTAATATATAATAACTATATGAAAGGTGTGAAGCAATGGACTACACCCACATTCCAGATATCAGTTGCTTTTATTCCGATACGAAAAGTGAACATCTGACAAAACCGGATGCACACTTTGGGCATCAAATGATGCTGGTAACCGAAGGCGCTGCCCAGATGGTGATTCACCATAAGACCTATGACGTGAAAGCCAAATCCCTTATTTTCATCAGCCGCATGGAGCGCCATTATCTCATATTTAATCAATCCCCCTACGTTCGCATGGTGGCCTCCATGTCCAGCAACCTGGTGATGTCCTACATCAAAGAGCCAGAACTGGTGTCTGTCTTTATGCAGCGACCGAAGGCCTTTTGTCATGTGGTGCAACTATCGGATGAAACCTATGATTTGGTATATCCTCTATTTGTTGCAATGTGCGACGAATACACCTTTAAACCTCAGTTTTATGTATCCAAAAGTGTATCGATAGCCGTTGAAATTCTCATCAATCTCTATCGAAACAACCCGGAATCCTTTCCCGCTCGGGGAAATTCCAATGTATCTGAAGCCGTGTTAAACGCCCAACGAGCCGTCAATGATCGTTTTCAAACCAACTTGACATTGCAGGAAATCGCCGATGAAAACTTCATCAGCCGTCACACCATGTCCATTGCATTCAAAGAAATCGTTGGTATCACATTCAAAGAATATCTTCTTTTGTTTCGCATTTCAGAGGCAAAAAAATTGCTCATCACTACAGATGCGTCCATCTACGACATTGCCGAAAAAGTCGGCTATATCAATGTGAACAACTTTATCAAGATATTCAAAGAGCGGGAACAACAAACGCCTCTCAAGTATCGCAAACAGTTTATCGCCTCGTTATGAGTATATTTTACCAAAAAAGTTGAAAAACAAAAAGGTGGCTAGGGTGCCGAAAATATGCTTTTTGTTACACACCCTATTACGTTCCAAAAAACAGGGTATTGTTTTGTGCACATTGCACAGACGCAAGAATAAGGCACTGTACAAAACAACTGGCAGACGCATAGGGCACGATTCCATATCGTACCCTATGCGTCTGTGTGTGTTTGTTGTACAGCGCCTTTTTTGCTCAAATGGTGGATTTTAACTGCTTTACTTCCTTTTTATAGTAAAGCACAAAGACAATGGACATCAGAAGGGAACTAACTGGGTAGCAATAGCCCAGGAATTGGATGGTTGGGTATAGGGGGAAGACAAAGAGCACCCAAATAAACCGGAGCCCCACCACACCCACCAGGGTGATGATCATAGGCTTGAAGGACTGCCCCAGGCCTCTCACCGCTTGGGAGCAGATGTAGTTTGGCACACCGAAGAAGTACATGGGCATGATGACAAAGAACAGGGTCTTTGCAACGTCAATGACGGCGGTGGTCTCGGTGAACAGCCCCAGCAGTTCCACCCGGAAGAACATGAAAATTGCCATAATGGGGACGATCAGGCCGTAGGTAATCAAGATGATTTTTGTGACGCTTTCCTTGATTCGCTTCACATTGCCCGCCCCTTTGTTTTGCCCCACAAAGGTGACAGCGGTGCTGCCCAGTGCAGAGGTGAACACATCCAGGATGCTGTCCAGTGTCAAATAGGCCGACCAGGCGGTGACGGTGGTGTAGCCAAAAGTATTGACGGTGGATTGAACCAGCATATTGGACAGGCTGTACATGATGCTCTGCACACCGGCGGGGATTCCCAGTTTGAAAATATTGCCAATCATGGGAAAATCAAGGGTTTTGTCCACTTTTTCCTTGGAAAATTGTTTGTGGAGGATATATCCCAAAATCAGGGCGGACACGCCTTGGGCGGTGACTGTGGCAAAGGCCACCCCGAAAACACCCATGGGAATGACCACAACAAAGAGCAAATCCAGGAAAATGTTGAGAAGACTGCAAAAAATCAGCACATAAAGTGGGGTTTTGCTGTCCCCCAAAGCCCGCAACACACCGGAAAACAGGTTGTAGAACACACAGAACACCAAGCCGGAGAGGAAGGTGTACAGGTATGTTTTGGAAAAGTCCAGAGTTTCCAAAGGGGTGTCCATCAGCTGGAGGTAGTGGCTCCCCAGGAACAAGCCCAGGACAGACAGGACAATGCCGAAGACGAAGAAGGACACGGTGCCGTTGTACAGAATTTTTTTCACAGAGGTGCGGTCGCCTTGGCCGTAGAACTGGGCGGTGTAGACGGTGACACCGGCGGATACGCCGACGAAAAAGTTGATGAGCATGGTAATCAGCTTGCCAGCAGAACCGCCAACGGCGGCGAAGGCCACATCGCCCAGGTTTTGCCCGATGATGATGCCGTCCACAATGCCGTAGAGATGTTGGAAAAAAGAGGATATGACCAGGGGAATGAAGAAGAAAAAGACTTCTTTCGCAATGTTGCCCTGGGTGATTTTGTTTGTGTTGGTCATCTGGTTTGTTGCTCCTATATCTCGATGACAACGTCGATTAACTTTTTGGCGTAATCGCTTTGCACATTTGCAATGTCATCCACGTTGATGATTTCTTCCACGTTTCCGTTGTACAAAAACATGACTTTGTCACAGAGGTAGGTGACGGCGGTGAGGTCATGAGTGATGAAGAGGAAGGTCAGATTGTATTTGGCGCGGATTTCGCGGAGCATATCCATGATTTGCACCTGGGTGTGGGCATCTAGGGAGCTGATGGCCTCGTCGAAGAGGATGATTTTAGGTTGGATAGCGATGGCTCTGGCGATGCAGACCCGTTGGAGTTGCCCGCCGGACAGTTGGTGGGGGAATCGGTCTAAAAAGTCGTCGTTTAGGCCGACGGCCTCCAGGTATTCCTTGATTTTTTCCTGTTTGTCCATGGGGCGCTTGTCTCTTCGTTTCAGAATGTCCAAGCACTCCCCGATGATTTCTGCAACGGTGAACCGGGGGTTGACCGAGGTGTTGTAATCTTGGAACACCATGGAAATATGCCCTGCCAGGAATTTTTTGTCCCGTCTGTTTTCATAGGGATGTCTGTCCAAGAAGGAATAGCGCCCCTTGGTTGGCTTTAAAAGTCCAACCAAAATCCGCGCCAAGGTGGATTTGCCACTGCCACTTTCTCCCAGAACTGCAAGACAGTCGCCTTCTTGGACTTCAAAATTCAGATTGGACAGAACCACTTGTTTTTCTCGTGTCAGCTCGCTTTTGAACTGCATGGTTAAGTTTTCAATTTTAATCAAGGGTTTTTCCTCCGATCTTCTTGGTAAAGGCGGCAACCACGGCTTGTTTCTGTGCCACCAACTGTTTGGTGTAGGGGTCGTTTGCGTGGGTTTTGATGTCTTGGAAGGTGCCAGAATCCACGATGTTTCCCTGGTTCATGACAATCAGCCGGTCGGAAATCATGGAGGCCACCCCCAAGTCGTGGGTGATGAAAATCATGGTGACGCCAGATTCTTTCAGGCGGACAAATTCTTTCATAATCTCATACTGGGTGACGCTGTCGATGGCGGTGGTGGGTTCATCGGCAATGAGAATGTCCGGGTTGAGCGCCAGAGCAATGCCAATCATAATCCGTTGGAGCATCCCGCCAGAAAGTTGGTGGGGGTACTTTTTCAGGACTTCTTCTGGATCTGGCATCTGCATTTTTTTCAGAATCTCAACGGATGTTTGGTGGATTTTGCCCTTGGACCAGGCGGTGTGGGCGCGAAATGTTTCCTCCATCTGGTAGCCAATGCGGTAGAGCCGGTCGAAGCAGACCATGGGGTTTTGCAAAATCATGGTCATCTGCTTGCCGCGAATCCGGCGCATTTCCTCTTTGCTGGCGGTGAGCAGGTTCAAGTCGCCTAAGAACGCCTCACCTTGGATGGAGAAATTGTGGTCCAAAAGTCCCATAATCGCCTTCATGGTCATGGTTTTCCCACTGCCACTTTCGCCGACGATGCAAAGGCACTGGCCTTTTTCCAGGTCAAAGGAGATATTTTTGATGATTTCTGTCTGCTTTTTCTTGCCTTTGAAGGTCACTTGCAGGTCTTTTACTTTTAAAATGTGCATCACATAACCTCCTTGGGGTCCAGGGCATCTCGCAGAACGTCACCCAGGACGTTGAACAGGGAAACCACCAAAACGATGGCGATACCAGGGGCAATCATCTGCATGGGGCTGAGCATAAATACCTGTTTGGCATCGTTGAGCATGGCGCCCCATTCTGGGGTTGGCGGGGTGACACCCATGCCCAAAAAGGACAGGGTGGAGATGTTGATGATGGACCAACCCATGTCCAGGCTGGCAAGGACGGCACTTTCTGCCGCAATACTGGGCAGAAGGTGTTTGATGAGAATAAAGGAGTTGCGGTTGCCCACAACGGTGGAGAAGTTGACGAAATTCTCAGAGCGGTATTTGATGACGTTGGTGCGGATCATCCGGGCATACCAGGCCCATTTGATAAACACGTTGGCAAGGACCACGTTCATCACATCAATACCCAACAGAGCCACCACGGCGAAGACCATGATTTGACTGGGGAAGGATAGCAAAACGTCCACCAGGCGCATAAAGACCTCGTCCACCCAACCTCTGAAATAGCCAGAGAGAAGGCCAACGGTCAGTCCCAGCCCCATGGTGCCCAGCATGGTCAATGCCGCCAAGCCCAAAGTGGGGCGAATCCCCCAGATCAGGCGGGAGAGGATGCAACGTCCCAACTGGTCGCCACCCAAGGGGTAGTCCATGCTTGGGGCGGAAAATTTGTTCAGCAAATCCGCCTGCAATGGGTCATTGGGGGCAATGACCGGGGCAAAAATGCCGATGAGTACAATGGTGGACAGGATGACCAAGGTGGTCATGGCACCTTTGTGATGTAACAATCGTTTTAACATATTATGCGCCTCCCACTCTCATTTTAGGGTCCATAATTCCCTGCAAAATATCAAACAGCAGGTTGAACACCACGAACAACACACCGACCAACAGGACATAGGCTTGAATCACCGGCATATCCCGCGAAAACACGGAGGTGATGCAAAGGGTGCCCAGTCCAGGCCAGGCGAAGACGTTTTCCACCACAATGGTGCCGGCAATCAGCTGGGGAATACTCATGCCGATGGCGACCACACAGGTGTGGAGGGAGTTTTTCAGAATGTGCTTCACCAAAATGGAGGATTGTTTCAGCCCGCGGACGTTGGCGTAGTGAACGTAGTCCTGGGACATATTTTCAATCATATTGTTCCGAATCAGGCGAATGAAAATGGAGATATAGGAGGAGGCCACGGTGATGGCGGGGAGAATCAGACTTTTGAATCCCTCAAAGTTGCCACTGGTAGGGAGCCATTTCAGCTTCACCGCAACCACCCACATCAGCACCAAGCCAATCCAATAGGCGGGCATAGCGGTGGTGAGAAACACAAATCCACGGGTCAGCTTGTCAAACCAGGTGTCTTTGTACACGGCACACAAAAAACCGATGGGCAAACTAATCATAATAACGAAAACAAAGGACAGGGAAGCCAGGTTTAAGGTGTTGGGCATAGCCACCGTCATTTTGTCCATGACGGTCAATTCTGGTGTGGCATAGCTGATGCCAA
Organism: Eubacteriales bacterium; assembly: GCA_044432765.1. GTDB lineage: Bacteria > Bacillota > Clostridia > Oscillospirales > Oscillospiraceae > Avoscillospira_A. The sequence goes on from JAWXUJ010000004.1 coordinate 7,132, forward strand.
AATCCAGGTGCATGGCGTCCACCAACCAGTTGAAATAGCGGACGATATAGGGGTCGTTGAGCCCCATGGATTCCCGGGTTGCCTCAATCAATTCCTCCGAAGCCACAGGGATGTTCCACACCCGGAGAATGACCTCCGCCGGGTCCACGGGAATGAGATTGATGAAAATAAAGGTAAACACGGAGATTGCCAAAAGCAATGGAATCACCGCCAGTGTCCGTTTTAAGATGTATTTGTGCATAAATTCCCCTTTCGAAACGTAAAAAAGGAGAGGGGATTCCCCCTCTCCAAAAAATTAGTAGCTAAACTCCCAGAATGGGAATGTATAAGGTGATGGATGGAATGTGACTTCTTGCAGTTCGTCGGAATAGAGTGCTTTGTTTGCTTCATAGACCAGAGGCACATGAACGGCGGCCTCATGGATGCCTGTGAGCACGTTGGCGATTTGCTCTTGTCTCTTCTCTTCGTCCACTTCTACCAGGAAGTCGGTGATTTGTTGGAAGATGTCCTCTGCGTTGTCCAGGGCAGACAGGGCGGTGTAGTCGCCGTAGGCAGGGGTTCTAAAGGCGGACAGAGAGGTGTGTGGATCATATGGTTGACCCCAGGGCACACCGACCACAATTTCAAAGTTGCCGGATTTTTGATAGTCGAAGTAAGAAGCTCTCTCGTAGCCTGACAGTGTCAAGTTGATGCCCAAAGGCTTCAATTCGGATTGGATGAATTCCACGATTGGCTTGCAGGTGACGGAGTTGTTGTCGTAAATCACGGAGAAGGACAGCTTTACACCGTCTTTTGCCCGGATGCCGTCACTACCCATGACCCAGCCGGCTTCGTCCAAGATTTGGGCTGCCAAATCCTTGTCATACTCGTAGGGGTCCAGGTCGATGTCGCAGTAGGGGACGTTGGGTGCAAACAGTGCATCGGCAGGTTGTTCCATGCCGTAGTACACGCCGTCAGAGATGGCTTGCTTGTCGATGGCGTGGTTGATGGCTTGGCGCACTGCCAAGTCGTCCAGACCGGCAACTTGGGCGTTGAGCACCAGGTGTTTGGTCAGGTTTGGTTCGGAGGTGGCGTAGTGGATGGTGTCGCTGTCCTCGTAGATTTTCAAGGTGGCGGCATCCAGAACGTTGACACCGTAAATCAGGTCGATTTCACCGTTTTCCAAAGCCATAATCCGGGTTTGGTTGTCGGGAATGACCTTCATGGTCACGGTTTCGATGGTGGGCTTTTCGCCCCAATAAGTATCGTTCATTTGCATGATGACGTATTCATCTTGCTTTTGTTCAGCCAAGTAGTATGGGCCGGTGCCGATGGCTTCGGTGACGTTGCGAGGCTCGCCTTCGATGAAGATTTCAGGTGCGCCAATGCCGTAAGGTCTGGCCAGACCCAGTTCGGTCAAGGTGGGGTAGTATGGCTCGGTCAAAACGATTTCAAAGGTGAATTCATCGGTGGCACCATAGCGCTCCATCAACAGCAAGGACTCCAACCATTGGAGGGATTGTGCATCCGCCCAGATGTTGTCGAAGTTTGCTTCCACAGCGTAGGCATCCAAAGCGGTGCCGTTGGTGAAGGTGACGCCTTCTCTGATTTGGAAGGTGTAGACCAGGCCGTCTTCGGAAATTTCCCAGCTCTCTGCAAGGCAGGGCTCGATGCCACTGTTTTCAACAGAGACCAGGGTTTCGTAGACCATTTCTTGGAACCACATTTCAGGTGCGGTGGTGTGTGGGCTGACGGATTCCATTCCGCGGAAGAATGCAAAGGTCAAATCGGTTCTGACGGTTGCTTCTTCGGTTTCAACTGCTGCGCTCTCTTGGGTGGTGGTTGTTTCTGTAGAGGAACTACAACCAACAAACAGGGAAAGCATCATGGCAGTAATCAGGCTGATTGCCAAAGTTTTTTTCATGATATGTCTCCTAACTGATTTTCTATATGCTTTAAGGCCTGCTCAGTCTATCACAGGTTTTCACATAAATCAAATGAAAGTTAGGCATATCTAATATAACTTTTTGGAATATAGTCTCTTAAAGTCGTTTTTCTAGTGATTGGATAAAATCCAGAGTCAAATCCCCAAGGAGGGTGGATTTTCGCTTGATGTAGCCTAGGAGAAGTTGGGCTTTGTTGGAGGAGATGGGGCATTTGGAATTCACATTGGCGGGGGTGCTGTCAATCCCCATCCAACAGAGGTCAGTTTTTTTCATCAGCAACATGGTCAGGTGGTCGCTGTTGGTGACCACCTCGTCCCGAAAGCCGGTAAATCCCGCGGGGGTTAAATCCGTGTGCTCCACGTGGTGCTCCACGGAGAAAAACTCGTGGATGCCCCGGATGTATTTAAATGAATTGAGTTGTTTTTCAGACAGAGGATGGGGGGTAGGCTTACTGTGGAGCGGGTGGGCATCTCCGATATAGAGGGTGAAGTGCTTTTTGGTCAAAGACACAAATTCCAAATTTTTATGGCTTAAAATATGCACAAATTCCTCCACACGGTTGCTGGAGATGTATAAAATGCCGATTTCTGCAATGCCGGTGTAGACCCAATCGATGATATCCTGCATCTCCCCTTCCCGGAAGTCCAGACGTTCCATGTCCTGGTTTTCGCAGTAAAAGTCGCTGATGATATCGGAGATGGAATAGCTGGGATAGGATGCCACGCAGAGGCGATTGCCTCGCTGGGTGGTTGTAGCATTGTGCATCAGCTCCACTTGTTCCAGAATGTTTTTGGCATAGACGTAGAGATTTTCCCCTTGGTGGGTCAGGCGAAGGCCTTTGCTCGAGCGTTCAAACAGCTTGGTTTTTACGTCCTTTTCCAACTGGGCAATGGCCTTGCTGACGGCAGGTTGGGTGACGAACAAAACCTCACTGGCTTTGATGAAGGTCTTCTGCTCCACAGCTGCCACAAAACACTCTAATTGTCTGATTTCCATAGGATTCCTCCTTCCAATTTTCTGTTGTTAAATGATTGTTCTGTGTTAGATTACTGTATCATATTTTGCATCATTGTCCAATGAACGGCAGGGATTGTTCACGTTTTCTTTACATTTCATCTTGCGCACACCCAACGCACCGCCATCCAAGGATTGTCGCCAGTGAAAAAGACAAAAAAGCCTGTAGGGACGAACCTCGCTCGTCCCTACAGGTTTGAAATTAGAGTTTTTCCATGGATTTTGCTGATTATGGCGTTGCGGGTGGGGTGCCTGTCGCTCTTTGGGTCAACGTGGCAATCATCGCCTCATAGTCTGCCAGCAGTTCTTGGATATGGGGCGGCAAGGCCGCCTTCTGCTCCTGTGTTTCTCGCATCAAAGGCGCCAGTGACAGCAAGGTACGGCAGGCTTCTCTTGCCAAATTTATGGTTCTGCGCTCATCGTTTAGCACATCATTTCGTACTTCCAACAGGGAGTAGTTGGCAGCAAAGCTGTTCATCAGACCGTGCATCAAATACTGGATGGATTCATTGGCACCATCCGCAAAGACATCGGCATTCCCGATGAGATTGTGCATTGTGGTCAGGTAAGCCACGGATTTTTCTGTGGCGAACAGATCCTTGGCCATGGTGAACAAATCCCTTGTCATTTCATTCATGCCCTCGCCAACGCTGTAGTTACCCTGACGTACACTTTGGCTTAAAATGGCGCCCATGTCGACACCGGATTCTTTTTTGGCCTGCATATAGTCGGCAATTTGCACAGGCAGTGGTGCAAAGGTATCGCCACGCATGGCTTTGTCTACCTTGGCGGGAATGGCGCTACTGTTGCGAATACCAAGAGCCGTCAGTGCGGAGGCACGGGCCGCGACGGGACTGCCTCCTCCTTTCTTGACTTGATGGAATGATTCGTTGGATTGCTGAACGGCACCACCCTCGCCTAAAAATGCTTTTTTTACCTCTCGTAGATTGTGTAGCTCCTGGGCGGCGACGCCTACGCCAATGCGATCCAAATAATGCTTGGCCTGGGCGCTCATGCTCTCATCGCCGAGATAGAACTCCATGCTGTCGCTGATTTGTTGGAGTTGTTCTATATGGGTTTTGATTTTGGCCTGTAGTTCCTCTTGCTTTGCCACAGCGGTACGAACCATCTTGGCGTAGTAGGCAGAGGTCTGTGCCTTTTGTTGGAGGTTGTCCACAACGGCCTGTAGGCTTTTGGCCTCTAAATTCATATCACCCATGGCATCTATGCCACGGTAATAATCTTGATACATCCGATCCACCAACGGTTGATGTTCTGCATAGGCCTCTGGATGGGACTCAATCATGGTGCGATATTTGGCGATGTGGTCATACCGCTGTCCTGTGGCAAAGGTGGTGAAATGGATATCGTGGAGGTCGGCAAATTCCTCGCCTTGGGTGATTTGCGCATGGAGGTTGTCAGCCATGGCCATTTCGTTTGTTTTTTGTTCGGTCACATACCGTTCCAACTGGGAATCCTCTATCTGTTTATGTTGTTGGATAGAATTGGAAAACATAGCAGAAAACATTTCATCAGACTGTTGGGCAACGGTCATATTGCTCCTTCTCTGCACATATATACCGTCATCTAGGATAACGCCCTTCATGGCAACCTTGTTTGCCAACTGGGTGGCGAACGCACCACCCATGGTCTTCATCCGCGATTTCAATATTTCTAGCTCTGCTTGGGGCATGGCATCAAAGAATGGCTTGTTGATTGGATCCTGGACAATGCCCTCAAAATAAACCATTTTATCGCCCATATCTTTGTATTTCGTCATGTTTTCTTGTAGTTTTTCTTCTGTGAACATATCTGCACTGAAACGATAGTCCTGCAGTTCTGCCACCAACTTGGTCAGATAGGGCTTCCGACGCTCCACGTTTTTGGAGGTGTAATCCGCCAGCATTTTCAGATCAGCCGCTTTGTTGGCGGCATCCTCTGGGGTGGCTGGATTGCCTTTGCGGTCGGTTTTGAATCCTTTGCACATCATCTGAAGTGCGCGATCATCCACACCTGAGTTTTTCAATTCGGATAGACCATAGGCATCCATACTGTTGTTTTGTTTCGACAGATGGTTGTGAAGTGTCTCACATAATACATAGGAAACATGGTCGGCACCTTTGACCTGTTTATCGGCCTCTTTGGCACGGCGGGTCTGTTCCCGCTTTTCTTTCCATGTCTGTCTGGCTGGAGCTTGCACCTGAACGGGGGTGCCTTGGGCGGTTTGGGTGGCGGTGATGGGGGCAACCTGCTGTTGCATCCCTGCTTGGAGAGTGGCATTATCCTCCATCTGCTGTTGACTCAGCCGTTGGCGCATTTGCTGGCGCTGTTCTGCAAAGGTACCCTCTGCGCCCTGCCAGGACTGGAGAGAAGTCAGGTGTTCTCGTAGAGTTTCTTGTTTTTGTTCCTGCACCTGGATGGTTTTGTGCTCTGGATTTTTATGTAGTGGTTGGTCTTGAATGGTATCCCCCATAAAAACACTCCTTTAGATTTCAAAATAATCGGTCAATTCATGCTTTTTGAAAACAGGCCGTCAGGCCGTTAGAGCGAAGCTCTACTGGCATAGCCAGCGTTTTCAAAAAATACACGGCTTTGGCAAGGGCGATAGCCCTACAGAGCGTAGCTCTGGCCTGTGAGAATCACAGGTGCCAAAAAGTATACTTTTTGGTTGCTGACGTTGTCAGTCCGCTGCTTGCGCAGCTATCGCCCTGTGGGCGAACCAAAGCCGTGTAACTGTTGACAATGTTGGCTTGCGCCAACAGGGCTTCGCCCTAACGGCCTGACGGCCTATTGTCAAAAGTTATACCTGCGCGACGCTACCTGAGCCTGGGGCAACAGCTTTTCCATCAGGCCAACACTGCTTTCGTTGACGGTCTGAATGGTCAGCTTGGTTTCCTTTGGGTAGTGCTTTATGGTCAGGGAATAAACCATGCGAAGGAGTTGCGCCAGCACCGTAGGCTGGGCGGACAAGGCCATAGCCAGGCAGATGTGATCCTCTGCCAACTCATCCATGAGGATAAAGGCCAAATCATCGCGCTGCCCCTGATAGACCACACTGATGTGCTTGTTCAGCGCCAGTGATTGGAGATGGTTCACCATGGCATCATCGTCTAGCATCTGGAATTTCCGCACCAAATTTTTGTAGAGTACTTCGGGCATTTGATTCAGGGGTATGGCGCCAGAAAGGTTGGGCGCGGCAGTTTTGAAAAAGGGGCTTTGACCCAATTCCTCTAGGGTGGCGGTGCAAATAGGGTGGCGTTCGGGATGGGAGTGGAAGCCCAAGGCCTCTAAAAACAGGGTCAAGACCTTGTGGTCTGCCATGGTTTCTGTGTAGGCGATTTCCAAATTAGTGGGGCGTTCCAGTTGGGTCAGTGCCGTCACCAGGGTTTTGATCAGCAATCGACCGCCGCCTTTTCTGCGATGTTCTGGGGCGATGTAAAGGGACAAAATCTGAAATGCCTCATCTAGCCAAAGTCCGGCAAGGGCGCCACAGGCGATTTCTTCCTCCACCAGTCCTAAAACGGTGAGGGGTTCGCCCTCCTCCAAACGTGTTTGCACCTGGGGCAATAGCAGTGTACCAAAGGCAGAGGTGTGGGCGTCTATGACGGTTCCGACATTCATGTTGTAATCCCCCCCCTGATGATTCGTTATGCAATATTTAGAAAAACCAGGGCAGAGCCCCTGGTTTGGTTTGCAGTAGGTTATCCTACGTCTATTATGTCATAGCCACTTCTTTTGGTAAAGCGGCTTTGGGGGTAAATCTATGTTTTTTAGAAATTCTTTAAAATTCGCTTTCCTGAAATATCTTATTTTCTTTGCGTATTCCCACTTGTAATCCAGATCATAAATGCCGTCCACAGTGGCGCGGGTCATGGCGAAATACTTATCATAATTGTTGCTGGTGTCGCCAAAGGTTGCATCAATGTAGTACAGCGTGCCGTCTAAAATGGCCCCGTTGACGGCATCCGCGTAATATTCGCCCTCTCCAGTTTTGTCGGGCTCTGTCCCTCCCTAAGATTAAAAAACTCCACCATTTATCGTAAAATGGTGGAGTTTTTTGCTTGCTCGGGCAGAGTAGACCCCTGCCCTGACCAGGCGATTTGTGTTACATTTCCTGTTTTTTTCGTGAAAGAAATACTGATTGGCACAATCAAGTTGGCTTCTTGGACTAAGTATGGTCCAGATGATGAATTCTGTCCACCTTGGGCTGAGAAGCACAACCTGGTTCAAATTCGGAGGTTAAGAAGGTATTGACCAAACGCTCCATCAGTTTACCACCGACGGTGAAGGCACCGAAACAGGCGATGTTGGCATCGTTGCTCATTCGTGCTCTCTCTGCGGAGTAATCATCAGAAAGCAAGGCAGCGTAGGCACCCTTGACTTTGTTGGCGGCCAAGGACATACCCAAACCAGTACCACAAATCAAAATGCCCCGGTCATAATCTCCAGCGGCAACGGCAGTTGCAACATCGGCGGCAACGTTGGCATAGATGGGGTCTTCACTGCCCATATCGGTGACTGGATAGCCCTTTTTTTCTAAAAACTTGATGATGCTTTCCTTCTCTACCTGGGCATTGGGATCGCATCCGATTGCAATTTTGTGCATATTGAATCTCCTTATCCTTGATTACTGTGCGATTGCGGCAATGCCATCCGCCATGGCACAGAGAATGAGACAGCAAGAAGTTGCGCCTGCATCCAAAACACCACGTGAACGTTCGCCTAAGCGTGCGGAGCGACCGTATTTTGCCACCATATCCTTGGTGGAATCTCTGCCGATTTCTGCTGCGACTTTCATGGCAGCCATGGCGGTTTTCATATCTTCGCCTTTTTCGATGGAGGCTTTCACAGATTGGATGGCTGGATAGAGGGTATCCACCAGGGTTTTATCCCCAGGTCGCGCATCCACAATGCCGTACAGGCCTTCCAGGCCAGCTTCCAACATTTCCAGGAAGATTTCCAAGGTGATGTCTTCTACATCCTCGGCTTTATCCGACATATCCATAAGGATGGTGCCGTAGATAGGACCCATAGAGCCACCGATTTTGTTCATCAAAACCATGCCCAAATCGCTGAGGCCTTCGCCGAATTCGGTTTCACCATCGCCCAAATCTTCTGCATAGATGGAGAAGCCTTTGTTCATATTCATGCCGTGGTCGCCGTCACCAATCAGGCCGTCCACGTCGCCCAAGTATTGCTTGTTGTCTTGGATGGCCTTGACCATTGCCAGGAGAATATTACGGCCTTGTTCGTTTTTAAAATAACTCATACGCACCTCTTAAAATTGTTTGAGACCCATGCAGTTGACATCCATATCCATCAATTCCTTCAACTCTTCATCCAGCTTCATGACGGTCAGGGTTGCACCCATCATCTCCAGAGAGGTGAAGTAGTTGCCCACATAGCTGCGATAGATTTTAATGTTCTTGGCTGTCAGAATTTTCTCAATTTCATTGAACAAAACGTATTGTTCCATCACAGGTGTTGCGCCCAGGCCAGAGACCAAAACGGCAACCTCATCGCCCTCAACAAAGGGGTAGTCGGGCAAAACCACATCGGTCATGCGCTTTGCCATGCTGGCTGCATCTTCCAAGGGGCAGACTTCGATGCCAGGTTCGCCGTGGTGACCAATGCCCACTTCCATGGTGCCGTCTTTGATTTCAAAGTTGGGGTGACCAACGGCGGGCAAGGTACAAGGTGTCAGGCCAATGCCAATGCTACGGGTGCTGTCGATGGCCTTTTGCGCAGAGGCGATGACCTCGTCCAAAGTGCCACCCTTGGCGGCGCGAGCGCCACCGCATTTCCACATGAAAATCTCACCAGCAACGCCACGGCGCTTGTTGGGTTGATCTTTAGGTGCGGAGGCAACGTCGTCATTGGCAACCACGGTTTTCACCTGGATGCCTTCTTTTTTTGCCATTTTGATGGCCATTTTCACATTCATATTATCGCCAGAATAGTTGCCATAGAGGCAGGCGATGCCAGCACCACCGTGGGCGGCGCGGAAGGCTTCTAAGAAAGCCAAGGCCGTTGGAGAAGAGCAAATTTCGCCGACAGCAGATGCGTCGCACATATTTTTGCCCACGTAGCCGATGAAGGCAGGCTTGTGCCCAGAGCCACCACCGGTGACCACACCGACTTTGTCAGCCACAGGGGAGTCCTTTGCTACGATGACACCGCGGGCATTGTCCTCGCTCTGCTTGACGCATTTGATGATATCGCCATGGGTTTTGACAAACCCTTCCAGCATTTCGTCTACAATATTATCTGGGTTGTTTAAAATTCTTTGCATTGATTTAGCCCTCCTCAGGAAGCATATCTGGCACCAAAATCACCTTCAGTGCACCGTTTTCACCAGTTTTTGCAATGTGGAAAGCCTTTTCCCAATCCTCCAGAGCAAATTTGTTGGTGACCACATCTGTGGTTGGGAGTTTGCCATTACCAATCCATTCAATGACTGTATCATAGCAGAATGGGCTGAGGTGAGAACCCAACAAATCCAGTTCTTTGCGGTCGGAGATAATCGACCAGTCGCAGGTGACGTCAGAACCGAAGACAGAGAACTCCACAAAG
>JAWXUJ010000005.1:0-15824 GCA_044432765.1 Eubacteriales bacterium
ACGGTGATTCTCCTTTTTTCGTCCTGGATGCTGTCATAAAACGACAAAGTTATTAGTATTATACATTATATGACATTGGATAGCAAGCCCCCCCTTGTAATTGTCTGGCAAATTGTGTATACTAAATGCACATTGAACAAAAGGAGGTGTTTTGCCTGGACAGCCAACAATACCGCGTGCGCCCCATGGCCTTGGAGGACGTTCCCACTGCCTTGGAGATTGTGGACACATACCTGGGCGCTGGGATGTACACCGAAGCCACCTTGGCAGAGTTTATCTACCGCCCTTGCGATTTTTTCTACATCATCGAAGACGACCAGGGCATCGCTGGTCTATTCTGCATCAAAACCCTGCTTGCCCATCAACTGAACCAGACCTACGGCTACACCAAGGACTTTTGGAAGCCCTTTTGCCAGGCCGAAGACAAAGTGGCCATCTACCGCGGGTTCGTGGTTTTAGAGCGCGCCAGAGGCCATAATTTGGCCAGCACCATCTCCGTGCCCTACGTGAACAAAATGTTTGAGGAAGAGGGCATCAAAGCACTTTTTGCAGCGGCCTGGATCAAAGGTGACTGGATTCCCGCCAAAAATGTCCTAGTGGCCAACGGCATGACCGCCGGCCCCATCATGCCCCGGGCTTGGTATGGCTGCAAATCCATGTACTGTCCCTACTGTAAACAAAAGCCCTGCATCTGCGATGCACAGCTCTACTACCGCCTGAAATAGCCATCGATGCCCACATCGACCCGGAGCGACGGGTGGGTCGCTCCCTACATTCCCCATCTGAGAAAGGTCTTGACATCATGTTTTTTAGCTTGGCACTGGTGCTTTTAGGAGGCACCCTTTTGGGCGAGTTGGCCCGGCGGTGCAAACTGCCACCTCTTTTGGGAATGCTCATCGCCGGCATTCTTCTGGGGCACTTCCAACTTTTGGACGACAGCCTGTTGGCAATTTCCGCCGACTTGCGGAAAATCGCCCTCATTATTATATTGACCCGCGCCGGGCTGAACCTGTCTCTCTCCGAACTGAAACAGGTGGGACGGCCTGCGGTATTGCTCTGCTTCCTCCCCGCCTGTTTGGAAATAGGCGCCATGATGGTCTTCGCCCCCGCCATTTTCGGCATTTCCCTGGTCGAGGCCGGAATTTTGGGTGCCGTGGTGGCGGCGGTGTCCCCGGCGGTCATTGTCCCCGCCATGTTGAAGCTGTCCGAAGAGGGCTATGGCAAGGCCATCCCCCAGATGATTATGGCGGGCGCCTCCGTGGACGATGTCTTCGTCATCGTGATTTTTACCGCATTTTTGGGCTTAGCGCAAGGTGGTGCTCTGTCTGCCGCCCAGTTTTTGGACATCCCCATCTCCCTGGTTCTGGGCATCGCCGTGGGACTGCTCCTGGGCTACTTCTTAGGCAAACTCTACGCCAAAACCCATATGCGAGACAGCCTAAAAGTTGTACTTTTATTGGGAATTTCCTTTATTTTGGTGTCCATTGAAGATAAATTCGCCGATTATGTGGCATTCTCCAGTCTCCTGGCCATTATGGCAATGGGCATCCCACTCCAGAAAATCGTGCCAGAGAAGGCCATCCACGTGTCCAAGCTCTACGACAAATTGTGGGTTGCCGCCCAGATTTGGCTCTTCGTCCTGGTGGGTGCCACGGTGGACTTGGCCTACGCCAAATCCGCCGGAATTTGGGCGGTCGCCATCCTATTCATGGTCTTAATTTTCCGCATGGGCGGGGTGTTTCTGTGCCTGTTGGGCACCAAACTGACGGTGAAAGAACGGTGCTTCTGTGCCATCGCCTACTGCCCCAAGGCCACGGTTCAGGCGGCAATCGGTGCCATCCCTCTGTCTATGGGGCTGGCCTGTGGCAACCTGGTGGTTACCATCGCCGTCCTAGCCATCCTAATCACTGCCCCCGCCGGCGCCTTCGCCGTGGAACACACCTATAAACGGTGGCTTACAAAATAAAGCACCAATCACGCCTGTGAATTGGCGGATTGATGCCTTATAAATGTTGACAACGCAACTTTTTTATGCTATATTAAAAACACAAAGACCGATTAAGCGGTTTTCAATAAGTGTTTTGTTTTTGATGAGGCATCATCAAAAAGCGTCCACCTAGTTCCAATAGGTGGGCGCTTTCTTATTTGATGATACCAAAAATAGAAATGCCGATGCCAACAACGGTTAATACCAACATAACAGTTTCATAAGTATTCATCTATCATCCTCCTTGCAGTCATATTATGCCTGCAGGACGCTGACGTTTCATAAGAAGCCATTCAAAGTGCCCACAGGCACCTAAAATAAACCACCTAATTTTTCCACCTCGTCGAGTTGTAAAATGGATAAAATTCACCCTTCTCGGCGTCGGTCAATGTGCAACATCATCATATCACGCTCCACCCCTTAAGTCAAGCAGTCACGGGCGATTTGTGAATCGCCCCTACAAACCCACTTGCCATATGAATCATACCCATATCCTTTATGAAAAAAGGGCTAAAAATTTAACAAAACACCTGACTAATTGTTAGAAATATACAATTTCATGGAAATCCGCAACTTTTCCCCAAAAATTCTGTTTGAAATGTACATTGTATTTTTGGAAGAAAAAAGGTACAATAAAGGTACTTTAATAGAGATGAGTATTACTCATCCAGAAGGACGGTTTTCAATGATGAAAGTTGGAATTTTAATGGGTAGCGACAGTGACCTGCCATTGGTGCAGCCTGCTCTCGACACCCTAAGTGCATACGGCGTTGCATGGGAAGCCCATGTCATGTCCGCCCATAGAACACCAGAGTTGGTGCAAGCGTTTACCTCCACAGGTCGCGAGCATGGCTTTGGTGTTTTCATTTGCGCCGCCGGCAAAGCCGCCCACTTGGCTGGTGCTGTTGCCGCACAGACCACTCTGCCTGTCATCGGCATCCCCATTAAGTCATCCACCCTGGACGGCTTGGACGCACTCCTCTCCACGGTGCAAATGCCCGCAGGTATGCCAGTTGCCACCGTGGCCATCGACGGTAGCCAAAACGCCGCCCTCCTGGCCATCCAAATGCTGGCCATGACCGACGAAACCTTGGCACAAAAGCTGGCAGACAGCCGCGCCGCTACCAAAAAAGTTATCGCTGAAAAAGATGCAAAACTGCAAGAAAAATTTGCACAGGTGCAGGCCACCTTTTAATCCAATCGCCCCGCCCGCGGGCGAAATTGTTAATTGTTAATCAAAAATGGAGGATTTCACTTTGGAAAAGTTACATCAAATCTATGAAGGCAAGGCCAAAAAGGTCTATGCAACCAGCGACGAAACCCTGTGTATCGTGGATTACAAAGACGATGCCACCGCCTTCAACGGCCTGAAAAAAGGTACCATCACCGGCAAAGGTATCATCAATAACCAAATGACCAACCGTCTCATGGCAAAAATGGCCGCCGCCGGCGTGCCCACCCACTTTGTGAAAGAACTGTCCGAGCGGGAAACTCTGGTGAAAAAAGTAGACATTGTCCCTCTGGAGGTCATCATCCGCAACATTTCCGCTGGCTCCTTCGCCAAGAACTACGGTGTGGAAGAGGGCATCATCTTCGCCCAACCCACCTTTGAATTCTCCTACAAAAACGATGATCTGGGAGACCCCCTGATGAACACCTCCCACGCACTGGCGCTGGGCGTTGCCACCCAAGAGGAAATCGACACCATTAAGAAATACGCCCTCACCGTCAACGACACTTTGAAGGCCTTCTGGTCTACCTGCGGTGTCACCCTGGTGGACTTCAAGCTGGAATTCGGCAAAACCATGGACGGCACCATCGTTCTGGCCGACGAAATCTCCCCCGACACCTGCCGTCTGTGGGACTCCAAAACCGGCGAAAAGCTGGACAAGGACCGCTTCCGTCGCGACTTGGGCGGTGTGGAAGATGCCTATTCCGAAATCATGAACCGTCTGGTGTCCAGCGATGAAAAATAACAGCAATATGCTACCCGAGCGTCACCTCCATGAGGAGTGTGGCGTCTTCGGTGTCTTTGCCCCAACTCCCACCGACGTTGGCTCCCTGGCCTACTACGCACTGTATGCCCTCCAACATCGCGGTCAGGAAAGTGCTGGCATTGTGGTCAACGACGACGGTGTCCTCAACGCCTATCGGGATGTGGGTCTGGTCAACGAAGTCTTCCCTGCCAGCCGTCTGGCAGAGTTGGGCAACGGTTGCATCTCCGTGGGTCACGTTCGCTATGGCACCACTGGTAGCGACAACAAGCGAAACGTCCAACCCATTATGGTCAACCACTACAAAGGCCGGATGGCCTTGGCACACAACGGCAACTTGACCAACAGTTTGGAACTGCGAGCCCAACTGGAAATGCAAGGCTCCATCTTCCAAACCACCTCCGACACGGAGGTCATCTCCTACATTATCGTCCAAGAACGGCTGAAACAGCCCTCCATTGAAGACGCTGTGGTCGCCGCCATGCACACCATCCATGGCGCTTACTCCCTGGTTTTGACCTCTCCATCCAAGCTGATTGCCGCCCGTGACCCCCACGGCTTCCGCCCCCTATGTATGGGCGAAATGAAGGACGGAAGTGTGGTTTTCGCCTCTGAATCCTGCGCTTTGGATGCTATTTCTGCCAAATTTGTGCGGGATATCGAACCGGGCGAAGTGGTGGTCGTATCCAAAAAGGGGATTCGATCCATCACCACCCACTGCAAAACCGCCCCGCGGAAACTGTGCGTCTTTGAGTTCATCTACTTCGCCCGCCCCGACTCCATCATCGATGGCAGCAGCGTCCAAACCGCCCGCCAAAGAGCAGGTGCCTTCCTGTCTCTGGCACACCCTGTCCAAGCCGACATCGTCATCGGTGTCCCCGACTCTGGCCTGGATGCCGCCCTGGGCTACGCCCGCCAATCCGGCATCCCTTACGGCATCGGCTTCATCAAAAACAAGTACATCGGCCGTACCTTCATCTCCCCCACCCAAACCATGCGGGAAAACGAAGTCAATATCAAATTAAACGCCATCCGCTCCGTGGTGGAGGGCAAGCGGGTCATTCTCATCGACGACTCCATCGTCCGCGGTACCACCAGCCGTCGCATTGTGGACCTGCTCCGCAAGGCCGGGGCAACAGAGGTCCATATGCGGGTCAGCGCCCCGCCCTTCGTGGCGGCCTGCTACTACGGCACCGACATCGACGACCCCGCCAAGCTGATCGCCAACAACCACACCGTGGAAGAAATCGCAGAACTGATCAACGTGGACACCCTGGGCTACCTGTCCCTGGACGACGTTGTCCGCCTGGCAGACCACACAGAAGCCGGCTTCTGCACCGCCTGTTTCAGTGGCGAATACCCAACAAAAGTTCCCCAAACTGGCGGTAAAGACCGGTTTGAACATAAAATCAGTGAACATACGGAGGAAAAAACCAATGCGTAGTTTTTCAGATCGTTATAAGGATGCAGGTGTGGACATCGAAGCTGGCTATGCCGGTGTGAAGATGATGGCTGGCTCTGTGGCTCGCACCATGGTACCCGGTGTTGTCTCTGGCTTGGGCGGATTCGGTGGCCTGTTCGCCCCCGATTTGACCGGCATGACCGAACCTGTCCTGGTCTCCGGCACCGACGGCGTGGGCACCAAAATCCGCCTGTCCATCCTCATGGACAAGCACGACACCGTGGGCATCGACTGCGTTGCCATGTGTGTCAACGACATCATTTGCTGTGGCGCAAAACCACTGTTTTTCCTGGATTACATCGCTTTGGGCAAGAATATCCCCGAAAAAGTTGCAACTTTGGTCTCCGGCATCGCCGAGGGCTGTGTCCAATCTGGCTGCTCCTTGATTGGTGGCGAAACCGCAGAAATGCCCGGCATCTACGGTGAAAACGACTACGATTTAGCAGGCTTCTCCGTGGGCATTGTGGACAAACCCAAGGTGGTCGACCACACCAAAATGACCGCTGGCGACGTGATCATCGCACTGCCCTCCTCCGGCATCCACTCCAACGGCTTCTCCTTGGTTCGCAAGGTGTTTGACGTGGAAAATGCCAACCTCAGCGCCTATAGCACGGAGTTGGGCACCACCTTGGGTGAAGCCTTGCTCATGCCCACCAAAATCTACGTCAAGCCTGTCCTGGCCGCCTTGGCCGCCGCTGATGTCCACGGCATCAGCCACATCACTGGTGGTGGCTTCTTCGAGAACATCCCCCGCGCACTGGGCGATGGTATGACCGCAAAAATCGAACTTGCCAGCGTGAAAACTCCCCCAATTTTTGATTTGCTGTCCAAAATCGGCAACATTCCACAACGGGAAATGTTCAACACCTTCAACATGGGCGCTGGCATGATGATGATTGTCTCCAAGGAAACTGCCGACAAAGCCCTGACCGCCCTCCACAGCGAAGGTTGCGATGCCTACGTCTGCGGTGAGATTGTAAATGGGGAAAAAGGTGTGGAATTATGGTAAAAGTTGCCGTCTTAATCTCTGGCGGTGGCACCAATTTGGAGGCCATTTTGCAGGCCAAAGAAGCTGGCCAAATCCCCAGCGGTGAGATGGCACTGGTGCTGTCCTCCTCCCCCACGGCCTTTGGGCTGACCCGCGCAAAAAACCACAATGTCCCCACAGCCGTTGTGGAAAAAGGTGACCTGTCCCGCGACGACTTCGCCACCAAAATCACCGAGGTTTTGGAAGCGCACCACATCGATTGCATCGTGCTGGCTGGCTTTATGGTGGTGTTGCCCCAGTCCTTCACCGCCCACTGGGCCGATAGAATCATCAACGTCCACCCATCCCTGATTCCCGCCTTCTGCGGGGACGGCTTCTACGGCTTACGCGTCCACCAAGCCGCACTGGACTACGGTGTCAAGGTGACAGGTGCCACCGTCCATCTGGTCAATGAAATCACCGATGGCGGGAAAATCCTCCTCCAAAAAGCGGTGGAAATCCAAGACAGCGACACCCCCGAAACCCTGCAAAAACGGGTCATGGAGCAAGCCGAATGGCAGATTTTGCCCCAAGCCGTGGAGATGCTCTGCAAATCCTTATAAGCCTCTTCCTTTGCGCGAGCCAAGGACGAGCACTGCTCGCCCCTATGCCCATGCCAATCCCCCAATCGTCAATGATCAATGATCAATTATAAAAAAGGATGGATATTTGTATGAAAGAATTAGAACTGAAATACGGCTGTAACCCCAACCAAAAACCCTCTAAAATCTTCGTCAAAGATGGCACAGACCTTCCCATCACCATCGAAAATGGTCGCCCTGGCTACATCAACTTCATGGATGCCCTCAACGCTTGGCAACTGGTCAAAGAATTGAGCATCGCCACCGGCCTGCCCTCTGCCGCATCCTTCAAGCACGTTTCCCCCGCTGGCGCATCCGTTGGCACACCGCTGTCCGACGTGGAAAAGGCCATCTATTTCGTAGATCCTGCCGTTGAACTATCCCCCATCGCCTGCGCCTACATCCGCGCCCGGGGCGCTGACCGTCTCTGCTCCTACGGCGACTTCGTCGCCCTGTCTCACACCTGTGATGCGGCAACTGCCGAGTACATCCGCTGGGAAGTTTCTGACGGTGTCATCGCCCCCGACTACACCCCAGAAGCACTGGAAATTCTGAAGCAAAAGCGGGGCGGTGGCTACAATGTCATCAAAATCGACGCGGACTTCGTGCCAAACCCCCAAGAGTACAAGGACATCTTCGGCATCACCTTTGAGCAGGGGCGCAACAACTATAAAATCGACGAAACCCTGTTGACCAACTTGGTCACCGACAACAAAACATTGAGTGAAACCGCCAAAATCGACATGATTGTGGCACTTATCACCCTGAAATATACCCAATCCAACTCCGTCTGCTATGTGAAAAACGGTCAGGCCATCGGCGTTGGTGCCGGTCAACAAAGCCGCATCCACTGCACCAGATTAGCAGGCTCCAAGGCCGACAACTGGTATCTCCGCCAACACCCCTCCGTGCTGAACCTGCCATTCGTCGACGGCATCGGTCGCCCCGACCGTGACAACGCCATCGACGTGTTCCTGTCCGACGAGTGCGAAGACCTGCTAACCGGTTGGGAGCGAATCTTCACCCAGCAGCCCACCCTGCTCACTGCCGACGAGAAAAAGGCATGGATTGCCACCCAAACTGGGGTCACCGTCGGTTCTGACGCCTTCTTCCCCTTTGGCGACAACGTGGAGCGCGCCCGGAAATCCGGTGTAACCGCCATCGTCCAACCCGGCGGCTCCATCCGCGACGACCACGTCATCGCCACCGCCAACAAATACGACATCGTCATGGCCTTCACTGGTATGCGTTTGTTCCACCACTAATTTTAGTTTGGGGGCGGTGTGTATGCCGCCCCCGGTAGGGCAAGGGCTCTGCTCTTGCCCTACAAAACTTTATTCATCATCTGCGTGAAAAGGAAAAATTATGAAACTATTGGTTGTCGGTGGTGGCGGTCGTGAACACGCCATCATCAAAAAGTTGAAAGAAAGCCCTCGCATCACCGAAATTTTCGCCACCCCTGGCAACGGTGGCATTGCACAAGACGCAACCTGCGTCCCCATCTCCGCCACGGCTGTGGATGAAATTGTATCATTTGCCCAAAAAGAGTCCATCGATTTTGTGGTAGTTGCCCCAGACGACCCCTTGGCTCTGGGCTGTGTGGACAAGCTGGAAGCCGTGGGCATCCCCGCCTTCGGCCCCAACCAAGCCGCCGCCCGCATTGAATCCAGCAAGGTTTTCTCCAAGGATTTGATGAAAAAATACAACATTCCAACGGCAAACTACGCCGTTTTCACCGATGTTGCCTCGGCAACCGCATATTTGGAGACGCAATCCATGCCCATCGTCATCAAGGCCGACGGCCTGGCACTGGGCAAAGGTGTGGTCATCGCATTGACCTTGGACGAAGCCGTCACCGCCGTCCGCTCCATGATGGAGGACAAGGTCTTCGGCGATGCCGGTAGATTCGTGGTCATCGAAGAATTTTTGACCGGCCCAGAAGTCTCCGTCCTGGCTTTCACCGACGGCACCGCCATCGCCCCCATGGTGTCCTCCATGGACCACAAGCGGGCACTGGATGGCGACCAAGGCCTGAACACCGGTGGCATGGGCACCGTGGCGCCCAACCCCTGCTACACCGCGGATTTGGCAGAAATTTCCATAGAAACCATCTTTTTGCCCACCCTAGCCGCCATGCGCGCCGAGGGTTGCCCCTTTAAAGGGTGCCTGTACTTCGGACTTATGTTAACCGAAAAAGGTCCCAAGGTCATCGAGTACAACTGCCGGTTTGGCGACCCCGAAACCCAAGTTGTCCTGCCCCTTCTAGGCAGCGATTTGCTGACCATCATGGAATCCACCGTCAACGGCACCCTGTCCGGCCTGGACATCCAATGGAAGTCCGGCTCCGCTGTCTGCGTGGTCATGGCCTCCGGTGGCTACCCACAAGCCTACGCGAAGGGCGTGCCCATGACCATCGGGGACATGGATGCCACCTGCTACCACGCTGGCACCGCCTTGAAAGATGGCCAGTTGGTCACCGCAGGCGGCCGCGTTTTGGGCATCACCGCCACCGCCGACACCCTGGCAGAGGCCATGGAAAAGGCCTACACCGCCACCAATGCCGTCACCTTCGCCGGCGCACACAAACGAACCGACATCGGGCGAAAAGCCTTGAATTTTTTGGAGGACTCTCGTGGTTAAACGTATTTTTATCGAGAAAAAACCAGGTCTTGACCACCAAGCCACTGGTATTTTTGCAGAATTACAAACAATTTTGGGCATGACCCAAATTTCTGCCCTACGGCTGTTACAGCGATATGATGTGGAGGGTTTGGAGGAAAACGACTTCCAAAGAGCCGTCCAAACCGTCCTGTCCGAGCCACAACTGGACAATGTGTCCGGCGAAATGCCCGCCTTTGACGGTGCAGTCTTCGCTGTGGAATACCTGCCAGGCCAGTTCGACCAACGTGCCGACTCTGCCGCCCAGTGCATCCAACTGCTGACCCAAAAAAACCGCCCCGCCGTCCGCTCTGCCACGGTCTATCTCCTGTCCGGCGACCTGACTGCCACCGATGTGGAGGCCATCAAGGCCTACGTCATCAACCCTGTGGAGAGCCGCGAAGCCACTTTGAAACCCGTGGAAACCCTATCCATGGACATGGAAACACCGGAGTTTCCCGCTATTTTAGACGGTTTCCGTCACTTTAACGACGAAGAACTGGGTGAACTGGTGAACACCTATCGCCTTGCCATGGACTTCGCCGACCTCCAATGTTGCAGGGACTACTTCCGCTCCGAGCACCGGGACCCCACCATCACCGAACTGCGGATTTTGGACACCTACTGGTCTGACCACTGCCGTCACACCACCTTCTCCACCAACTTGACTGACATAAATATTGATGATTCCCGGGTTTTATCTGCATATAACCGTTATTTAGACGTAAAAAGTGCCACAAATGGTGACAGCAAGCCTGTCACCCTCATGGACATGGCTGTTCGTGGCACCAAATATTTAAAGTCCCAAGGCCTGATTCCCGACTTGGACGAGTCCGATGAAATCAACGCCTGCACCGTGAAAATCGATGTGGACGAGGACGGCGAAACCAAGCCCTGGCTCCTTCTGTTCAAAAACGAAACCCACAACCACCCCACGGAAATTGAACCCTTCGGCGGTGCAGCAACCTGCATCGGCGGTGCCATCCGCGACCCCCTGTCCGGTCGGAGTTATGTCTACCAAGCCATGCGTGTCACCGGCGCAGCCGACCCTCGCGCCACCTTGGCAGACACCATGCCCGGCAAACTGCCCCAACGTAAAATCTGCCAATCCGCCGCCGCCGGCTACAGCGCCTACGGCAACCAAATCGGCCTGGCAACTGGCCTGGTGGATGAGCTGTACCACCCCGGCTATGCCGCAAAGCGTCTGGAAATCGGCGCCGTGGTCGGCGCAACCCCCGCCGGCAACGTCCGCAGAGAAGAACCCGCCCCCGGCGACGTGGTCATTCTCGTCGGCGGTCGCACCGGTCGTGACGGCTGTGGCGGTGCCACTGGCTCCTCCAAAAGCCATGATGCCCAGTCCGTGGCAACCTGCTCTGCTGAAGTCCAAAAGGGCAACCCGCCAGAAGAACGAAAGCTGCAACGCCTCTTCCGCAATGGCGATGCCATGCGTCTGGTCAAGCGTTGCAACGACTTCGGCGCAGGCGGTGTGTCCGTTGCCGTTGGCGAACTTGCCGACTCTTTGGACATCGATTTGAATGCCGTCCCCAAAAAATACGACGGCCTGGATGCCACCGAACTGGCCATCTCCGAGTCCCAAGAACGGATGGCTGTTGTGGTGGAAGCCCAGGACGTCAGCGCCTTTATGGCCTACGCCGCCGCTGAAAACCTGGAATCCACCCTGGTTGCCACTGTCACCGACAGTGGGCGGATGACCATGACCTGGCAGGGCAAAACCGTTGCCGACCTGTCCCGGTCATTCCTGAACACAAACGGCGCCGCCAAGACTGCCGCTGTCACCGTTCCCACTGCTGAAGTTCTAGAAACCACAAAAGTCACCGATTTTAGACCGGTTTTAACCGCCAAAATGTCCAGTCTGCGCCACTGTTCCCGAATGGGTCTAGCACAGTGGTTCGACTCCACCATCGGCGCCGGCTCCGTCCAAATGCCCTTCGGTGGCAAATATCAAAAAACCCCAACCCAATCCATGGTGGCAAAAATCCCAGTTTTGGGCTGTGAAACCACAACCTGCTCCGTCATGGCCTGGGGTGGCAATCCCTTCTTGGCAGAAGCCGACCCCTATACCGCCTCCTACTTAGCTGTGGTGGAATCGGTTTCCAAGGTCATAGCCGCCGGTGGTACCCGCTCCAAGTGCTGGCTGTCCTTCCAAGAATACTTCCCCCGGCTGGGCAACGACCCCACCCGCTGGGGCTTGCCAGTTGCCGCACTTTTGGGCGCATTTGAAGCCCAATTAGATTTGGAATGTGCCGCCATCGGTGGCAAGGACTCCATGTCTGGCACCTTTCAAGACTTGGACGTGCCCCCCACCTTGGTGTCCTTCGCCGTCTCCGTGGGCAACACGAAAACCGCCCCTTCCAACGAGCTGAAATCTGCCGGCAATGCCCTGATTTTGGTATCGCCCACTCTGGACGACCGAGCCATCCCCACCCCTGACAGCCTGAAAGAGGTTCTGGCAACGGTGGAAACCGCCATCGCCTCCGGACTGGTGGTGTCCACCAATGTGGTGGAAGAAGGTGGCATCGGCGTCACCTTGATGAAGGCTGCCATGGGCAACCGCCTGGGTGTGGACTTCGGCCCCCATGTGACTGACGACAAACTTTTTGCAACACATCGCGGAGCTTTTCTCCTGGAAACCACCGCTATCCCAACATACGGCACCTATATGGGTCGCGTGATTGACCGTTTCGCCATGACCTGCGCCGAGAAAACCCTGGACCTTTCCCCTCTGGAAGCGGGCTACGACCAGGTTCTGGAATCGGTCTATCCTACCAAAACCGGCACCAAAATTGAGGCAGTCCCCGCCCCCACCCAAAAGACTCTGTACTACCCCACCCCCAAAGTCCGGGTGGCAAAACCCAAGGTCATCATCCCAGTATTCCCCGGCACCAACTGCGAATACGACAGCGCAAGAGCCGTGGAACGTGCCGGCTTGACCCCTGAAATTGTGGTCATCCACAACCAAACCGCCGCCAACATCGCAGAATCCGTCACAGAATTCACCAAGAAAACGGCAGACGGTCAAGTGATTTTCATTCCCGGTGGCTTCTCCGGCGGTGATGAGCCAGACGGCTCCGCTAAGTTCATCACCGCCTTCTTCCGCAACCATGCCGTGAAAGATGCAACCATGGATCTGCTGAAAAACCGAGACGGCCTGATGCTGGGCATCTGCAACGGCTTCCAAGCCCTCATTAAATTAGGTCTGGTGCCCTACGGCGAAATTTTGGACACCGACGACACCTGCCCCACCTTGACCTACAACGTCATCGCCCGCCACCAATCCGCCATCGTCCGCACCCGGGTGGCCTCCAACCGCTCCGTCTGGCTGTCCAACACTGACGTGGACGAGATTTACAACGTACCCATCTCCCACGGCGAAGGCCGATTCTACTGTTCTGACGAACTTCTGCAAACCCTGTCAGAAAATGGTCAAATCGCCACTCAATACGTGGATTTGACGGGGAATCCAACCATGGATATTGCCCACAACCCCAACGGCTCCGTCTGGGCCATCGAGGGCATCACCTCTCCCGATGGTCGCGTCCTGGGCAAAATGGGACACTCCGAGCGCATCGGCCCCGACCTGTACCAAAATGTCCCCGGCAACTACGACATGAACCTGTTCAATAGCGCAATGTCCTATTTCAAATAACCGTAGAGGCGAGTCTTGCTCGCCTCTACATTCCGAACCGCTACGCGAACTCCTAACTACAAGAAACCGGAGGTTTTTCTATGGCTTTCTATTACACCGAACCCTCTCGCACCTTTAGCGAATATCTGCTGGTTCCCGGCTATTCTGACGAGAACTGTATTCCACGCAACGTCTCCCTGCGCACCCCTGTGGTCAAATTCCGCAAAGGGGAAGAGCCTGCCCTGTCCATGAACATCCCCATGGTTTCTGCTGTGATGCAGTCGGTTTCCGGGGAAAAAATGGGCATCGGCCTGGCAAAAGAGGGTGGCATTGCCTTTATCTACGTCTCCCAATCCATCGAAAGCCAGGCGGAAATGGTACGAAAAGTCAAGGCCACCAAGGCTGGCTTCGTGGTCAGCTGTGCCAACTTGAAGTCCAGTGCCACCTTGGCAGATGTGCTGGCGCTTAAGGCCGAAACCGGCTTTTCCACCATGGCCGTCACCGACGATGGCACAGGTACAGGCAAGCTGTTGGGTCTGGTCACCAGCCGGGACTACCGGGTCAGCCGGATGGATACCGCCACCCCAGTCACCGACTTTATGACATCCATCGACAACCTGATTTACGCCCCAGAGGGCACCTCCCTAAAAATCGCCAACGACATCATCTGGGACAAAAAGCTGAACGCACTGCCCATCGTCTCCGCTGACGGTCACTTGGTAGCCTTCGTCTTCCGCAAGGACTACGATGACCACAAGGGCAAACCTCTGGAGCTGTTGGACGCAGAAAAGCGTTACGTCGTCGGCGCCGGCATCAACACCCGGGACTACCAAGAGCGTGTCCCCGCACTGGTGGAAGCCGGGGCAGATGTCCTGGTTTTGGACTCCTCCGAAGGCTACTCTGCCTGGCAAAAGCACACCATCGCCTGGATTCGTGAGACCT
The DNA here is from genome assembly GCA_044432765.1 of Eubacteriales bacterium. GTDB lineage: Bacteria > Bacillota > Clostridia > Oscillospirales > Oscillospiraceae > Avoscillospira_A. The sequence continues at coordinate 14,298 of JAWXUJ010000005.1, forward strand.
ACGGCGACACCGTGAAAATCGGCGCAGGTAACGTGGTGGACGGAGAAGGCTTCCGTTTCCTTGCAGAAGCAGGGGCTGATTTCGTAAAAATCGGCATCGGCGGTGGCTCCATCTGCATCACCCGGGAGACCAAGGGCATCGGTCGCGGGCAAGCCACCGCAGTCATCGACGTCGCCAAAGCCCGGGACGAATACTTTGAAGAAACCGGCGTGTACATCCCCATCTGCGCCGATGGTGGCATCGTCCAGGACTACCACATGACCTTGGCCCTTGCCATGGGCGCAGACTTCTGTATGCTTGGTCGCTACTTCTCCCGGTTTGACGAAAGCCCCACCAACAAAATCCTCATGGGTGGCAACTACATGAAGGAATACTGGGGTGAAGGCTCCGCCAGAGCTCGCAACTGGCAACGATACGACATGGGTGGCGCAAGCAAACTATCCTTCGAAGAAGGGGTGGACTCCTACGTCCCCTATGCCGGCGCACTGGCTGACGGCCTGGCAACCTCCCTGTCCAAAGTCCGCTCCGCCCTGTGCAACTGCGGCGCTCTGTCCATCCCCGAACTGCGGGAAAAAGCCAAAATCACCCTGGTATCCCAAGTCAGCATCACAGAGGGCGGCGCCCACGATGTGGTCCTGAAAGACGCAATCTCTAAGTAATGGCTGGCTCTCCCTCTGGGAGGGCTGGCGGCGTAGCCGTCTAAGAGGGCGCCCTCTCCGCCCACCGCAGTGGGCACCTCTCCCAAAGGGAGAGGCAAATATATTATCAATTTAATTGGGAGGATTTCAAATGAAAACAATCACCGAATTACTAGCTGGCAACACCTATCCAGGTCGTGGCATTGCCATTGGACGGTCTGCGGATGGTCAACACGGCGTCATCGCCTACTTCATTATGGGTCGTAGCGAAAACAGTCGCAACCGCATCTTTGCCGAAACCGACGATGGCATCCAAACCCAGGCCTTCGACGAGAGCAAAATGGAAGACCCCAGCCTGATCATCTACCACCCTGTCCGCACCATGGACGACGTGACCATCGTGACAAACGGCGACCAAACCGACACCATTCGGGACGGTTTCCTGGCTGGCAAGCCTATGCCCCAGTCCCTGAAAACCCGCACCTTCGAGCCAGACGGCCCCCACTTCACCTCCCGCATTTCCGGGGTGCTGTTCCACAACGGCGACTACGCCCTGTCCATCCTGAAAACCGCCGACGGCGATGCAACAGGCTGTAACCGCCAGTTCTTCGGCTATGAAACCCCCGCCGGTGGCACCGCCCACCTGATTCACACCTACCAATGTGACGGCAACCCCCTACCCGCCTTCGCTGGTGAGCCAAAGCCCATCGCCGTCACCGCCCCCACCGCCGCCGACTTCGCCGAAGAAGTCTGGAGCGCGCTAGACAAAGACAACAAAATCTCCCTCTACGTCCAATACCGCAACATCGCCACCGGCGAAGTGGATACTGTCATCAAAAACGTCCATTCATAATACGCCCCATCCGTAGGGCAATGGCTCTGCTCTTGC
>JAWXUJ010000006.1:0-15649 GCA_044432765.1 Eubacteriales bacterium
CCGGTTTCCAAACCGTGCTCACCCAAAAATGCCCGCAGAGGTTGGATGGAGTCATAGGGCACCCCTTGGATTTCAAAGGTCATCCGACCGGTCAAGGTGACTTCGCCGTCACCAAATTTCTCGGCGGCCTGGGCAATGATGGCTATTTTTTCTGCGGTGATTTTACCATTCCCGGTGATGATACGTCCATTGAAGCACTCGGTGCCCTTTTGGTTCAAAAAGCCGAGCCCTTTGACCTCTTTGATTTGTTCAGCAGTCAACATAATACATTCTCCTTATTCATTTTTTATTGTGCTTTTGTATTGTAACAGCAAATCTTTCGTCAGGCATTTTTTACGAGAGACAAAGGATTTTGCCCACGGGCGGGACGAGGGTGTTACATTCTGTCTGGACAGAAAGCAACCAAAGAGCCACCAAAGGGGGAATCAAGCCCCCTTTGGAATCCACCCCGGGTGCGTGTTTTGGTGCCTGTCTTTTTGATTTTGTTACGTTAAGCTTTTCAGCACTTTTTTATTTCTGATAGCTATACAATACCACAGGTTTGTGATAAAATAAAATAATCATATTTTATATGTTGATAAATATTATTTATGGGGAGGGCGACCATGTTAGATGTTAAAATTCACACCTTTTTGACCCTGTGTCAGGTGATGAACTACCGGAAAACGGCGGAGGTGTGCAACATGACACAGCCGGCGGTGACACAGCACATCCATGGGTTGGAGAGCCTGTATGGTGTGAAGCTGTTTCGCTACAATGGGCGAGTTTTGACCAAAACACCGGAGTGCCTTCGGTTGGAGCAACACGCCCAGGCGGTGGTCTACAACGAGACGGCTTTTCAACAGGGCCTGATACCCAACCAAAAGCGGAGACTGGCCATCGGTGCCACCAAAACCATTGGGGAGTATGTCCTCGACGATTTGCTACTCTACCTCTTAGACGATACCTCCCTAGAGCTGGAAATCATCGTGGAGAACACCCATGTGCTCCTTCAAATGCTGAACAATTTGGAACTGGATTTCGTTATGTTGGAGGGTCATTTCGACAAGACCCACTACGGCTACCGCCATATGCGCCAGGAGGAATTGGTGGGCATCTGCGCCGTAGACCATCCCTTTGCCAACCGAACCATCACCATGGGGGAGCTGTTTTCCCAACACCTATTTTTGCGAGAGGCCGGCTCTGGTACCCGCAGTGTTTTTGAAACCCATCTGCTTCAGCACAATTTGACACTGCAACATTTTCCCAGTAAAACCGTTCTCAGCAGTTTTAAACTGATTGAACACGTGGTAGCCCTGGGACGGGGGATTTCCTTCGTCTACCAGACCATCGCCATCAAAAATGACGACCTAGCGACCTTCCGACTAGAACAGGGCAACATCTCCCATGAATTCAACTACGTTTTCCTAAAAGACGGCGCAATTCGCAATTTTATCGATACACTGCCCCTGTGACTTCCCACGGCGATTTACGTTACCCAGTTAGGATGCAGAATAAGCCCTGCGTTGTTCTCATGGATATTAGAAAACAGAATGGATGTAACCGAATTATGGCGGTTTGAAACGGCGGAAAATAGTCTGTTTTTCTTGCATTTTGCGGTGAAAAAAGCTATAATTATCAAGTTATTGGGAGCAAAAGATTGAAAATGAATATTTTTTATGTATATTGCGTATATAAATGGCGATGTGTATAAAAATGATTGGGTTCAGTTTTGCTGTTTTATACAAAAGCACTACAATGGATTTTTTTCAAAGTAGAACGTTTTAAAGGATAACATGAAATGGAGAAAGAAAATGAAAAAATTATTAGCAGCCGTCTTGGCTCTGGTGATGGTTTTGGGCATGGTTGGCTGTAGCAAGTCCGCTGAAACCACAGAAACCGCTGAAACCACAGAAACCGCTGAGACCGCCCAAGCCACAGAGGAAACCGCGTCCACCAATGAATTTTTGTACCACGCAGAAGTTTCCTCCCCTTATGTCACCCTGGACCCTAGCTCTGAATATTCCAACGGCATTATGGTGCTCCAAAATGTCTACGAAACCCTGACTCACTACAACGCGGAAAGCCAAGAGGTTGAGTCTATGCTGGCAACGGATTGGACTTCCAGTGAAGACGGCATGACCTGGGTGTTTACCCTGCGCGACGACGTGGTCTTCCACGACGGCTCCGCCATGACCGCTGCCAATGTGGTGAACTCCATCAATCGTACCATTGATTTGGGTCAAGGCGCCGCCTATATTTGGGATTCTGTGGAATCCATCGAAGCCACTGGGGACTATGAAGTCACCTTCCAATGCGCCTATCCCGCCGCCATCGACTTGCTCTGTTCTTCCGCTTATGCGGCCTACATTATGAGTGACTCCGTCATCGACCAGGATTCCTCTTGGTTCAACGAGGGCAACGACGGTGGCTCCGGCCCCTACACCATCACCCAAGCCACTGGCGACACCGCTGTGTTGAAGGCCTTTGAAGACTACCGCGGTGGTTGGTCTGACGATCAATACAAAAACATCCTCATCCGCGAAGTTCCTGAATCCAGTGCCCGCCGTCAAATGATGGAAACTGGCGAATGCCAACTGGTCTCCGATCTGTCCTCCACCGACTTAAACGCATTGAAGGAACAAACCGAAATCGTCTATTCCTATCAATCTGAAACATTTAACAACGTCATCTTGTTTATGAACAGTGCCACAGAGCCTTGCGACAATGTGGACTTCCGGCGCGCCCTGTCCTACGCCTTCCCCTATGAGGAAATGGTCAACGAAATCATGGAAGGCAATGCCACCCAATCCATCGGCACCGTACCCGATGGCCTGTGGGGTCACAATGAAGACGGCTTCCAATACTCCATGGACTTGGAAAAAGCCCAAGAATACTTGGACGCTTCTGGCGTGGACACCGAGGGCTTGACCTTGACGGTCTCCTATATGCCATCCTACACCGAATACGCCTCCGCCCTGCAAATCTTCCAAGCCAACCTGAAGCAACTGGGTATCACCTTGGAGCTGATGAGCATGGAATGGGATCAACAATGGGCCTACGCACAAAACACCAACCCAGAAGACCGTCAGGATATGTTCCTGTTCATCTGGTGGCCTGATTACGCAAGCCCCGCCAGTTGGTTTGAAAGCTGTGCCTACACCGAAGAAGAAATCGTGTTCAACCTGTCCTACATCTCTGATCCAGCGCTGGATGCCATCATCGACGAAGCTGCAATTCTCACCGCCACCGACCGTGACGCAGCAGAAGCACTGTACATTGAAGCACAGGATATCATTGCAGACAATGCCTACTTTATGAACTTGTACGACCAAATGAACACTTATATTGTCAGCAATACCATTCAAGGAGTCTACGAAAACCCTGCTTACTCCAAGGCTGTGAGCTACTACAATATCACCAAAAAATAAGACCCAAACATCGGCAAGCACCTCTTTTGTGAGGTGCTTGCTGTGGCATTTGATAAACTTTCAGAAACGAGGTTGTTGCCTGTGACAAAATACATCTTGAAACGTTTGGTAAGTAGCATTTTGGTGCTTTTGGGCGTTGTGACCATCACCTTTTTGATTGCCCGCGTCATACCCTCCAGTCCAGAAGTCAAATGGGCTGGTCCCCGGGCAACCGCTGCCCAACTGGAACAAGCCAGACTGGAATTGGGACTGGACAAGTCCCTCCCGGAGCAATACATCATTTACCTGGGCGACCTGCTCCAAGGGGATTTGGGCAATAGTCTGCAGAACAAACAGCCCATCACCCAAGAACTGCAACAGTACGTCCCCGCCACCGTAGAGCTGGTGCTGGTGGCCTTTGTGTTGGCCATTATTTTAGGCATACCATTGGGGATTTACTCCGCCAAGAAAAAGGATAAGGCATTGGACCATTTTGGACGTTTTTTCTCCATTGGTGCCGTGTCTCTGCCCACCTTCTGGGTGGCACTGTTCCTCCAACTGATTTTCTATAAATCTTTGAGTATGCTGCCCATCGGCGGGCAAATCAGTATGGAGGCCACCATTTTCAGCGACATTCCCGATGTGACTGGATTGCTTTTGTTGGACTGCCTCATCACCGGGGAGTTCTCCCTGTTTTGGGATGGACTGCAACATATGATTTTGCCTGGCATCACCATCGCCCTCTATCCCATCGGCCTGGTGTCTCGCATGACCCGCAGTGCACTGCTTGAAATCCTGGACGAAGACTACATCACCGCAGGCCACAGCTACGGCCTGTCCAGCTTTAAAATGCTGTGGAAATACGCCCTAAAAAACAGTCTGGGCACCACCGCCACCGATGTGGCACTGTCCATGGGCTATACCTTGACCAACACCTTTTTGGTGGAGGCCATCTTCTCCTGGCCTGGCATTGGCAGTTACATCTCCAGTGCCATCACCTCTTTGGACTACCCCGCCATTATGGGCGTGACCCTGTTTGGCGCAGTGTGCTACATTGTGCTGAATCTACTGGCAGACATTATCATCGCCATGGACCCTCGGGTTCGTCTTTAGAAAGGAGATACCATGGACAATATCATACAAACACTGCGTCCCCAATGGAAGCAGTTCCGTGAGAGTATGTATCTTCTTGCGCGCAACAAATTAAGCCTATCTGCTACGATTTTACTGGTTATCATCCTGCTTATGACCGTTTTGGCTCCCTATATCATTCCCTATCCAGAGGATATTTCCGATTCCACCAATGTGTCGGAAAAATACCAAGCACCGTCTTGGGAACACTGGATGGGCACCGATGAACTGGGGCGCGACCTGTTCAGTCGGGTGGTCTACGGCGGGCGCGTCTCCATCTCCACAGCCGTCATTGCTGTTGCTGTCTCCCTGTTGATCGGGGTGCCGTTGGGCGCTGTGGCAGGTAGCTTCGGCGGTTGGGTGGACAATGTGATCATGCGGATTACCGACGTGTTCCTCAGCTTTCCACCACTGCTTCTTGCCATCGCCTTTGTGGCGCTGATGGGCAATGGATTGACCAACACCATTTTGGCGATTTCCCTTTCTTGGTGGCCTTGGTACACCCGCTTGGTGCGTGGTCAAGCCATCTCCATCCGGGAGCGGAAGTTCGTCCAGGCCGCCGAAACCATCGGCACCGGTCGGCTAAAGGTCATCTTCGGACACATCATCCCCAACTGCATCAGTCCGGTTATCGTTCAGGCTTCCATGGACATCGGCGGCGTGATTTTGACCGTTGCCAGCCTGTCTTTCCTGGGCTTGGGCGCGCAGGCTCCCACACCAGAGTGGGGGCTTATGATCTCCACCGGTCGGGCATCCTTCCCAGACAAGTGGTGGTATTGCATTTTCCCTGGCCTTGCAATTTTCATCACCGTCCTCTGCTTCAACCTGTTGGGCGATGCCATTCGAGAAATTTTAGACCCCAAAACAAGAAAGAAATAGGAGGGTAATCATGGCTTATTTTGAAATCAACAACCTGGTGATTACCCACCACACATACGAGGGTACCCACACGGTTTTGGACATCCCACACCTGGAAATCGCCAAAGGCGAGACTTATGGTTTGGTGGGTGAATCCGGGCAGGGCAAGACGGTTCTGGCCTTGGCAATCCAAAAATTGCTCCGTTGTCCCCCAGGGGAAATCGTCTCTGGAGAAATTCTCCTAGACGGTGAAAACCTGTTGGATAGGACGGAAAAAACCATGCAAAAATCCATTCGTGGCACCAAAATCGCCATGATTTTCCAAGACCCCATGAGCTGTCTTAACCCGGTGTTCACCGTGGGTAGCATCATGGTGGATGTTCTCCGTCGGAGCAACCCAAAAGTTGGGAAAAAGGTGCTGAATACCATGGCACTGTCTCTTTTGGATGAAGTAAAGTTGCCAGATGGCGACAGCATTTTGGCAAAATACCCCCACCAACTGTCCGGCGGGCAACGGCAACGGGTCATCATCGCCCTGGCTTTGGCCTGTGGCGCAGAGTTTCTCATCGCCGACGAACCCACTCGGAATCTGGACGTGACCATTCAGGCCAGTATTTTGAAATTGTTGAAAGAAATCCAGAGAAAGCACCACATGACCGTTCTGTTTATCGCCAACAATCTCAGCTTGGTGTCCGCATTTTGCGACCGGGTGGGCGTGTTGCACAACAGCCAGTTGGTGGAGCAAAATACAACCGCCCAACTGGTGACAAACCCGCAACACGACTACACCAAACTTCTTTTGGAGGCTGTCAGTGCCCATCGCCCCACGGCGGTGGAGTTGGAGTCGGCAGAGCCACTGCTCCGTGTGGAAAATCTGAAAAAATACTTCGACATCAACGACGACTTGCGGAAACTGCGCCACCAGACACTCAAGGCAGTGGACAACGTGACCTTCACCCTGAACAAAGGGGAAGTCCTGGGCATCGTCGGCGAGTCGGGCTGTGGCAAATCCACCTTGGTCAACACCATTTTGAATCTGTTCGCCCCCACGGAGGGCAAGGTGTTCTTCGAGGGTGTGGACGTATTCGCCAATGCGAAAGGCTCTAACAATGCCTTCAAAAAGAACGTGCAAATCGTGTTCCAAGACCCTTATTGGTCCCTGAATCCCCGGTGGATGGTCAAGGACATTGTGGCAGAGCCCATCGATGTCTATGAGCGTTTTTCTGCCAGTCAGCGCATCGCCCGGGTGGAGGAATTGCTGGAAATGGTGGGTCTTTCTGCAGAGCAGTGCTACCGCTATCCCCATGAATTTTCCGGAGGGCAGCGGCAGAGAATCGCCATCGCTCGCTCCTTGGCCTCCAACCCCAAACTGGTGGTGTTGGACGAGCCAACCAGTTCTATCGACGTGTTCAGCCAAGCTCAAATTTTGGAGCTGATTAAAGATTTGCGGGAAAAATTGGGACTGACCAACATTCTAATCAGCCACGACCTGGGCGTTGTCCAGGAACTGGCAAACAAAATCGCCATTATGTATCTGGGCAAGGTGGTGGAATTCGGCAAGGCTGAGGAGATTTTTGAGAATCCCCGCCACCCCTACACCAAAGCCCTGTTCAACTCCATTCCCAAGTTGACCACCCAGGGTATGGACAGTCTGCAGACCTTGGAAGGACAAATTCCCAGTCCCATCAACCCGCCCCCAGGGTGTGCATTCCACCAACGTTGCTCCATGGCCTGCCAACGCTGTGGCAAAGAAACACCGCCAGAAGTGGACTTGGGCAACGGACACATGGTGCGATGCTTTTTAGCAGAAAAAGGAGAATAAGATATGCGTATTTTGGAAAGACAAGATCTGATTGAAATTTTATACGGTTGCACTATTTTGGGCACCGGTGGCGGTGGCTCCCTGGACGACGGCATCGCAGAGGTGGATGCCGCACTGGATGCCGGCAAAACCTTCCGCTTGGCAACTTTCGACGAGTTGGACGGCGAGGACATCATTGGCACCCCCTATGCCTGTGGCGCCATCAGCCCTCTGACGGAAGAGGAAGTGGCAAAATACGCCGGCCTTCCCGTCATGGAAGAGAGCTTCTACCTGTTGGCCTTGCGCCAACTGGAGGGTTATTTGGGCAAGGAAGTCAAAGGTGTCATCAGCACCGAATTGGGTGGCGGTAACACAGCAACGGCCTTCTATTGCGGTGCCATGACTGACCGTTACATCGTGGATGGCGACCCTGCTGGACGTAGCGTTCCCGCTCTGCAACACACCACATATTATCTCAAAGGGGTGCCCATCTGCCCCATGAGCGTCACCAACCAATTTGGCGAAGGCGCTGTCATCACCAACGTGGTCAACGACGAACGTGCCGAAGAACTGGTGCGCGCCCTGGCTGTAGTCAGCCAAAATACGGTGGCTGTGGTGGATCACGTCAACACCGCGGAAGTACTGAAAGATGCTGTCATCCAAGGGGCCATCTCCCATGCCCAAAAAATCGGCAAAGCATTTTTGGACACCAGAAATGCCGGCTTAGACTATGTCAATGCCGTGGTCGAAGCCGGCGCAGGCAAGTTTATGTTTGCTGGCACCGTGATCAAAAGTGCCTTTGAAACCAGAGATGGCTACACCTACGGCGACACCGAAATCGCCGGTACTGGGGAATATGAGGGCGAAACCCTTCACATTTGGTACCAAAATGAAAACATCATCAGCTGGCGCAATGGGGAATATTTCGTCACGGTACCCGATCTGATTTGTATGTTTAACCTGGACGAAAAAATGCCACAACTGAACCCCTATGCCAAGGTGGGCGACAATGCCGCGGTCATTGCACTGCCATCTCCCGCCGAGTGGGCAACTCCCGAGGGCATTGATCTGTTGGGTCCCCGTAGCTTCGGCTACGACGTGGACTACACCCCATACTGCTAGGACTTGCTATGGATTTATTGCAGGATTTACTGGGGCTGATCGCCGTTGATAGTGTGGCACTGGTGGACGTTTCACCAGCGTGTCCCTACGGCGAAAATGTGGCGAAAGCCTTGGAGTATGTGAAAAATTTGTGCCAAAAATACGGCCTGCCCTTCACCCATTTGGACAACAAAGTCGCGTGGGTGGAGATAGGACAGGGCGAGGAAAATGTGGCGGTTTTGAGCCATTTGGACATCGTTCCAGTGGGCTCTGGTTGGAAACACAACCCCAAAGGGGAAGTGGTAGGCGACCGGCTCTACGGTCGTGGTGTGGTGGACGACAAAGGGCCAACGGTGGCAGTCCTCCACGGCATGGCAGAGATTATGGCGGAAAAAATCCCATTAAACCGCCGGATTCGCCTGATTTTAGGTCAATGCGAAGAGGGGGGGGATTGGTCGGATATGGACTACTACAAGGCCAATCAAACCCTCCCGGTCTGGGGCTTTACCCCCGATGCGGATTTTCCCGCCATCTACGGTGAAATGGGCATTTTGGAGCTGAAATTGTCCATGAATTTGGCAGAATCGGGAATTTTGTCCGCCCAGGGCGGGGATGCCTCCAACATGGTGCCAGGTCACTGCACCGTCACATTTGCAGACAAAACCTTGGAGACCACCGGCAAAAGTGCCCATGCCTCCACCCCGGAAAAGGGGGAAAATGCCATCGCCAAGGCCATGGCGGAGGGGCGCGGAAAATTTGCCGACTTCTTCAATCACCACATCGGGATGGACTACACTGGCGCAAAAATGGGCTGTGGATTTTCCGATGTCCAAAGCGGTCACTTGACCCTTAACGCAGGCACCATCCGCACAACCGAAACCCATGTGGAACTGGTACTCGACCTGCGCATCCCGGTGACCTACACCGAAAAACAGGTGGAGGAAGCCGTGGCGAAAGCCTGCTTGCCATATGGCATCCAGGTGGAAACGTTGGAATCTTTAGGCGCTGTCTACATGGATAAAAACGGCAAAGTCATTGAGGCGATGTTGCAAGTTTACCGTCAGCACACTGGCGACATGACCCCGCCTCAAGTCATCGGTGGCGGGACTTACGCACGGGCTATGGACAATATCGTGGCCTTCGGCCCTATGCAACCAAGCCGGGAATGCACCGAGCATCAACCGGACGAATACATTTTATTGGAGGATTTGCAGACCGCCAAGGCCATCTACAAAGATGCCATGGTGAAGCTGGCAAATCTGGAATAGGAGACTGTATGAAAACACCATTAGAGCAGGCGGCTTACAAGCTGTTATCTGATATTTTCGGTGTAAAACCAGGGGAAACCGTGGTTTTAACCGCCGATTATGAATCAAACGAAACCATTTTGCGCACCGTTAGCGACTGCGCCAAGGAGTTGGGCGCACTGCCCATGGTCATCACCGTCCCCACCCCTCGGGGAGTGGGCAAGGCCGCAGACCCGGATTTGCCCATTGAGGCCATGACAGCCGCCCTGTCCGGCTGCGATGTGTGGATTGAGTTCAACCACCAATGGCTTCTCTACTCTACCCCATTTGAGCGGAGCAGTCGCGCCAACGGCAAAATGCGGTATATGTGCCTGGTGGATTTTGATGAGGAATTGATGATTCGCACCATCGGCAATGTGGAGACCGCCCAACTGCAAGTTTTCATGAAAAAAGTTGCTGAAATGAATCGAAATGCTAAAATCATGCGGGTTACCACCCCAACTGGTTGCGATGTATCTTTTGAGATCGACCCCAATCATCTGGTTTGCTGTGACTGTGGCGACGCTACCGCTCCCGGCATCCATATGCTGACGGGGCAACTGAACGTGGTGCCCAAATTTGGCTCCATCAACGGCACCATCGTCTTTGAAGGGGCTGTCACCCCGCCCTTCGGCAGTTCTCTGAAAGAACCCATCAACTTGACTGTGGAAAAAGGCATTATCACAGCAGTCACCGGTGGGGAAGAGGCCAAAATTTACGACGACTACCTGAAATCCTTCCAAGACGAGGGGATGTTGAAAATGGCGCATATCGCCTACGGCTTCAATCCCGGCGCCAAACTGACTGGCAACATCGTGGAAGATGAGCGGGTCTGGGGCTGTACGGAATGGGGCATCGGCTACGTCAGCAACGTGGACGCACCGCCTGTGGGTCAAGATGCCGCCAGCCATTCCGATGGCATCTGCCTCAACAGCTCTGTCTGGCTGGACGGTGTGCAAATTATGGACGAAGGCAAAATCATCCATCCCGATTTGGTGGCTCTGCAACCATAAAAAAGCAAATTCCGATGAGTTGTCCGGTTATTTCTATTGACAGGTATGAGAGAATGTGATATAATCCGGTTAGAAAACAAAGGTGTTTTGCTCTAGGGCAAAGCGCCTTTTTTCAGTTTTAGCAGGAGGTTGATCATGAATATTGAAGACTTAATACAGCAAACCAGCACCATCAACGAGCTGTTGGCTCGATATGGGGTGAAGTTTGGCATCTATAAAAATAACACGTTCAAAGAGCAACTGTTTCCCTTTGACTCCATTCCTCGCATCATTCCCAAGGCGGAATTTGACGTTTTGGAACTGGGTTTGAAACAGCGGGTCAAAGCGTTGAATTTGTTCATCAAGGATATTTACCACGAAAAAAACATCATCCGCGACAATGTGATTCCTGCGGAATTTGTCTATTCCTCCAGTGGCTATTTGGCGGAATGTGAAGGGGTTTTGCCATCTAAAGGGGTCTATTCCCATATTTCTGGCATCGATTTGGTGCAGGCCAAAGATGGCACTTGGTATATTTTGGAGGACAACCTGCGCGTACCATCCGGTGCGACCTACCCCATGATCGCCCGGGATCTGACCCGGCGGAGCAGTCCTGCCACCTTCCACGAAAACCATGTGGAGGACAACCGCAATTATGCAAAACTCCTTCGAAAGACCATGGACTATGTGAACACCGGTGGGTGTACCGTGATTTTGACGCCTGGTCGGTACAATGCCGCCTATTTTGAGCACTCCTACCTGGCAGAGCAAACAGGGGCGCAGCTTGCCACAGGCCAGGAATTGACCGTGGAAGACGACCACCTCTACTTTGTGGACTACACAGGGAAAAAGGAAAAAGTCGGTGTGGTCTACCGCCGCATCTCCGACGAATATTTGGACCCTATGAACTTTTTGCCGGAGTCTGTCATTGGCATTCCCCATATTTACGATGTATTCCGCAAGGGTAACGTAGCCCTGATCAATGCCCCAGGCAATGGGGTGGCAGACGACAAGGGCATCTATTATTTTGTTCCCAAAATGATTCAATACTACTTAAATGAAGAACCAATCCTGAAAAATGCCCCAACTTATCTGCCTTATTACGAGGAAGATATGGCATTTGTTTTAGAGAATTTTGATAGACTTGTCCTGAAAGATGTGGCAGAGGCCGGGGGCTACGGTGTGGTCTTCGCCAACAAAATGTCGCCCCAGGAAAAGGCGGATTTCATCACCTTGATGAAGGCGGAGCCACGGCGCTTTATCGCTCAAGAAGTCATTGAATTTTTGGACATCGATATTTTGGACAATGGGGAATACGTCCCCAGAAAGGCCGATTTGCGCGCCTTTGTCCTGATGGCAGAGGAACCAATGGTCTGGAAAAGCGGCCTGACTCGCTTCACCCGCGACCCCAGTTCTTACATCGTAAATTCATCACAAGGAGGAGGGTTTAAAGACACATGGGTATTATCTCAATAGAACACTCCGACCGCCTTTTGTGGCTGGGTCGGTACTGCGAGCGGGTGTACACCACCCTGCGTCTCTTTGAAAAAAGCTACGACACCATGATTGATTTGAACAAAAATCAATATGTGGAATTTTGCGCCAATTTAGACATTCCAAACATCTACCAATCGGGTGAAGATTTCTGCGTACGTTATTGTTTTGATGAAAACGACCCAAACTCTATTTACAGCAACTTAACTCGGGCCTATGACAATGCTCTGGTGCTTCGAGAGGCTTTGGGGAGCGAGGTTTTGGCCTATATTCAAATGGCGGTCTATGATATGCAAAAAGCCAAAAAATCCCGGGCGCCTTTGATTGAACTGCAGAAAATCACCGACTGCCTTATGGCCTTCTGGGGCATGGTGGACGACGCGATTGACAACCGCAACGTACGAAACATTTTGAAAACCGGCAAGCGGATTGAGAGAATTAGCCTGTATGGTCGCCTTGGCACAGAGGATGCCGCCATCCAACGGGAGGTGGCGCGGCTGTACAACCGCATTGTGCAAACGGAGCTTCTCTACAACCAAACCCATCTCACCAATCTGGTCATGTTGGCAAAACATGAAGATGTTGGCTGCACCAGTTTGGTGGTAGAGGTGGAAAGCCTGATGAACGTTGGGTAATATATTGAAAGGATGCCATGTATGAAAACATTGCGTTTCCATTATCATATGGACATCACATTTAGTCAGCCGATTTCCCAGCATTATTTCACCTTAAAGTGCATACCACAAACAGACAACCGCCAAATCATCTCTGATTTGGCGGTCAAAGTCCGCCCACATGAAATGGTCAGCCACGGCACAGATGGCTTTGGCAACACCACCATTTATGGTCACCAAAAAAGTCCCCACCAGAGCTTCTACTGCGATGTGGCAGGGATGGCGACCATGGGGGAAGCACCGGAACCGGTCTTGGAGCCAACCTATCGGCAAGGCCGGTTTGTTCAGCAGAGCACCATGACCAAAATGGGGGAGAGCCTGACGGCTTATTTCCATGATTTTTCTCTGGAAGGTTCTAATTTGGAGATTGCAAACCGTTTTATGACGGATTTATATGAGAAAAAAATCAAGTATACCCAAGGGGTCACCACTGTGGAAACTACGGCGGAGCAGGCCTTGTCTTTGGGCAAAGGTGTCTGTCAGGACTATGCCCACATTCTCCTATCCCTCTGCCGTGGCGCCCACATTCCCGCCCGGTATGTGGCAGGGTTTATGGTGGGGGAGGGCTACAGCCACGGCTGGGTGGAGGTCTTCCAACTGGCAGGAGAAGGCCGGGGATATTGGGTGCCTTTGGACCCTACCAACCACTTGACCGTCACCCAACAACACATCAAAGTCGCCATCGGTCGCGATGCTAGAGATTGCGCCCTCAACCATGGGGTGTTCCGCGGCAATGGATGGCAAACCCAGTGGTCGTCCGTCATTGTCTATGACGAATCAATTTAGAATGAGGATTTTATGATACAAACAGTCACCAAAGCCAGCCTCCCAGTGGACGAGGAACTGGTCATTGAAAAAATGCGGCTGATGCCCCTTCGTCCCCAGGACAACATGAAGCGGATCAGCGTTGTCACAGGCATCCACGGCGATGAATTAGAGGGACAGTACGTCTGTTATCAACTGTCCCGGTTCATCCAAGAAAATATCCAAAATCTCCGGGGCATTGTGGATATCTACCCAGCCTTAAACCCTTTGGGCATCGACTCGATATCCCGGGGGATTCCCGCCTTTGATTTGGATATGAACCGGATTTTCCCCGGTCGTTCCGATGGGGACATGAATGAGCATTTGGCCTCTGGAATCGTGGCGGATTTGAAAGGCTCTGATCTGTGTATCGACATCCATGCCAGCAATATTTTCCTGTCCGAAGTACCACAAATTCGCATCAACACCCTCCACAAACAGGCGCTGATGCCCTTGGCACTGGAGGCCAATGTGGACTTTATTTGGGTGCACGGTGCCAGCACGGTGTTGGAATCTACCTTGGCCCACAGCCTCAACGTGTTGGACACTCCAACCCTGGTGGTGGAGATGGGCGTGGGGATGCGGATTACCAAAACCTACGGCGATCAGTTGCTTACAGGCATCTTGAATTTGATGAACAAAATGGGCATCTATGACGGCTCCATGTGGGAACCAATGACCATGGTTCAGCCTATCGTATCGGATGGTGCAGACGATGTCTGCTTCCTCAATGCCCCCTGTTCTGGCATTTTCATCAAGGACATGGCAGAGGGAACCTTTGTGGAGGCTGGTCAGTACATTGGACAAATCGTCAATCCCCTCAGCGGAAGCGTATTGGCAAAGGTGGAGGTGCCCATGGCAGGTTGGCTGTTCACCATTCGGGACTATCCAATGGTCAGTGAAGGTTCCCTGATGGGCAGAATATTGAAGAAAACAGCGTATTCGGAGGGGGAATAGTATGGAAAAGAAGATTTTATTTGCCATTCCATCCCTTTATCGAGACGATTTTCGCATCACGGGCTACAGTTTTGGCAGAGGCCAGAAGGCGGCCTGTGTTGTGGGCAGTCTTCGTGGCAACGAAAACCAACAGCTTTACGTCTGCGCCAAGTTGGTGGAGGCCTTGCAACAGTTGGAGGCCGAAGGACGGATTGTGCCAGGGAAGGAAATCATGGTGGTGCCCTCTGCAAACCCCAGCTCTATGAACATCAAAAAGCGGTTTTGGAGCATCGACAACACGGATATCAACCGAATGTTCCCTGGCTACGACCAGGGGGAAACCACCCAGCGGATTGCCAACGGTCTGTTCAAAGCCATTCAAGATTTTGAATTTGGCATCCAATTTGCATCCTTTTATATGCCTGGTCATTTTATGCCCCACGCCCGGATTATGCGCATTGGAGACGAGGCCAACCAGGAGATGTTGGACTTGGCAAAGGAGTTTGGTCTGCCCTATGTGATATCCCACGACCCACGACCATATGACACTGCCACGTTGAACTACAACTGGCAAGTCTGGGACACAAAAGCCTTCTCCCTCTACACCACCAGCACCAATGAGGTGGACAAGAAAAGCGCCGAACAGGCCGTTGTGGCAACGCTGAACTTCCTGTCCAAGCAGGGGCTTATTCACTACCACAGCCACGATGGGTACATCTCCCAGGTGGTGAAAAGCCGGGACATTGTCACAGTTCGTGCCGGAGTAGGCGGATTTTTGGACGGTCATGTCCAGGCGGGTGACCATGTGCGTAAAGGCCAAACCCTGGCGGAAATCATCCATGCCTACGAAGGCCATGTTATGGGAGAATTGGTTGCTCCAGTCAGTGGCACGGTGCTATTTGCCCGCAACGAAAACAAAACTTATCAAGATACTGCTGTGTTCAAATTGATTCTAGATATGGTTTAGGGATGGAATATTAAAGCCCCTTAAATTGGAAAACCGCCACGACCTTCCATTGTGCAAGGTTGTGGCGGTTTGACGTTATTATCACATTTTATGTGCAAAAAAAATTAAAATCATACAACAATAGATATATCATTTTGGCGAATTATTTGTTATAATAAAATTATAACGCAAAAAAACAAAAGAAGAAAGATTCTGTATTGGCTCTTCCAAAGACTC
>JAWXUJ010000007.1:0-15520 GCA_044432765.1 Eubacteriales bacterium
GAAGCGATGCACAGCGAAGGCAAAAAAGGCCGCAAGGACTTTTTTGACAAAGCTGAAATGCCCCCGCCGAATGGCGGGGGCATTCTGGCGAGGGTGTCGTAGGGTCTTGGCTTGCCATGACCACGGACGGTTCCTGATTCACGCCTACGTGGATGCTCCTCTTTTTCCCCGGTACAATTCGGCGACCATGGCACCGCCTAAAATGCACACCGCGCCACCCACCTGCATCCATGTCATGGCCTCGCCCAAAACCGTCACCGACACCAAAAGGGCGGTGAATGGGTCGGCGAAGCTGTACATGGCGGCGGTCTGGGCGGGGACTTTTTGGACGGCTGAGAAGTAAAGGCCGTAGCAAATTCCCGTGTGAAAAGCCCCCACAATCACCAGGTTTATCAGGGAGGTGGTGTCCGGCATGATCCAACCATCCGTGGTGAAAAGTGCCGTATATAAGAACAAAACCGGCACTGCGCACAACAATTCCACCATAGAAACCTGGAAGCCGTCCATGCCCTTGATGGACTTGTTCACCAGGGTAATCCCGGCGTAAAGCACCGCGCCACCGAATGCCAGGGCGATGCCCGCCAGAGAGACGTCCCCCACTCCGGCGGAAAAACTGACCAACATCATGCCCAAAATGGCCGCCAAAAGTCCAAGGATTTTGTTGGCTGTGAGCCGTTCTTTGTAGCAGAAAGGCGAGGCAGCGATGACCATAGCCGGTGCCAAATAATAGACCACCGTGGCGACCCCAACGGAGGTCTGTTTGTAGGCCTCAAAGAGGGCAACCCAGTTGAAGCCGATGGCAATTCCCGCCACCATAAGTTTGAAAAACTGGGATTTTAATGCCTTTTTGTCAAGTTTTTTCTTAGATAAGTAAAAAATTATCACCAGGGAAATACTGGCAAGCACCGTCCGGTAAAAGACGGTCTGCATGGTGGGCAGGTCGATATTTCGGACGAAAATCCCCAAGGTGCCCCACAAAATCGCGGGAATCAGCAACATTAGATTGTATAACATCAAATTTCTCCTAAACTATTTGATGTCATCATACCACATCCACTTCTTTTTTACAACGTCAGCTACTTAAAAAATCCGCCAAGCGACCCAGAAGGTTTGTGCAAATTATACCAAGGGCAACGCCCCCCATGGCAGGCAAAAAATAGGCGAAACTGGTGGCGAAAATTCCGGCAAACAGGCCGTAAAGCGGGTGCCAACGGCTGTCCACCGGGGAAGTCACCGGGTCGGAGGACAGGTAAAATGCCCCGAATAAGGTTCCGCCCCAGACGAGAACTGCCACCAAATTTGCCCCCAAAAACAGGGAGGCCACCGCCACCCCCGCCAAATATGGAACGAAAATCTGCCACCGCGCCAACCGTTTCCAAACCAGAAACCCGGCACCAATCAGGAGCAAAACCGAGGAAACCTCTGCCAAACCGCCTCCGAAATAGCCCCAGAGGAATTGCCCCTGGGCGCCTTCCAAGGCGGTTCCCCACAGGGATGGGAAGCACAAAAGAAGGGCAACACCGGCGCAGGCCGGGTTGAACCAGTTTTTTCCCATGCCTCCAAACAGGGTTTTTACCCCGAAAATTGATACCAAAGAGGCCAAAATACAGGCCCAAGTGGGGCAGTCCATGGGTAACATCAAACCCATGGTCACCCCGGTAATCAAGGCTGAAATATCCAGAATTTTAAGGTTAGCACGGTAATTAGACCACATTTGTGCCAAAAAACTGGTGATAGAACAAGTCACCAAAACACCAAAACCGGCGACCTGGAAAAAAGCCATGGCCAAAATCGCCGGCACAAAGCCAACCATTGCCCATCGGTAAATCGCCGACGTTGTGCAACTGCTGTGAATAAATGGAGAAGATTTAACCAACGGTTGCCACCTCCTTTGTGGGCTGTCCAAGTCTGCCCGCCGGGCAGACGTACTGGCAGGCTCCGCAGTGGAGACAACGATTCCAGTGGACAGTTTTTCCGCCCCGCCGCGCGTAGGGACGCAGTCCCACCGGACAGACTTCGGCACAATTTCCGCAACGAATACAGGCCGTCGGTGATACCCCTGCCACTTGGCGCAGGAGCGAAATCCCTCCCACGCCAGGGGAGATTGGTACCTCCAAGTCCTGCAACACCGTCCCCTGCATGGGGCCTCCCAAAATCACCGTTTCACCCGCATATCCGGCAAAATCAAGCAGTTTTTTTGTCGAAATGCCTATGGGCACATCCAACAAAATTGCACTCTTATCATTGGCAACTGTGACCAAATTCCGGGTGATGCCCCGGCCTCCGTAAATGGCTCGCGCCACGTTCATGGCGGCGGTTGCGGAGACCACCAGTACCCCCGCCTCTTCCAACTCCTCCTCCAAATCACAGGCACCCACCAGTTGCGCCAATAATTTTGGGTCGCCGTGGGGATAATGCCCCGCCGTGACCGCCACCCGCAACCCGCGACCAACCCAGCCGGACACCTGGTCGATGGCTGTTTTTTGATGAGCCGACAAGGCGACGACCGTCTCCCGCGCCACGGTAATTCGTTGCAAAATCCGCATTCCAGACAACACATCTTCGCCACAAAAACAAAGTGCACCGTCCTCGGTGGTCAAAAACGGCTCCCGATCCATGCCACACAAAATCAATGTGGAAATGGGCGACAATCGCGCCGCCAAAACCACCGCCAAGGAGCGCCCCTCCTGGTCGGTGACCCCTCGGTTGTCCAATAATTCCAACAATTCCAGCTTGGATTCGTCCCGCAAAATGGCCTTTGGACTGGCGAGACACAACCGATTTTCTCCGTCATTTTCAATAAAAATTGTCGGTGCAATTCGTCCAAAATGACAGTTTTGGTTTCCAATTTTCACAACCGTTCCACTGATGCTGGCATGGATTGCCGCGGCGCCTCCGCAACTTCCTGCAACCATTTCACCGATTTCCACAGCCTGTCCTTCCTCCACCAATGGCGTCTGCCCAAAGGCCAGGGGCAACGCGATTTTATCCACAGCCCCCACATCTTGCGGTGGAGAAGTTGGGGTAAACCCCATGGCAAGTCCCAATTTTGACCCAATCATCTGCTTCCTCCTATGTATGAAAAAGTTTTCTTTTTATAGTTTTTACTATACAGTAACCAGACTTTTTTGTCTATAGGGTTGTTTTTATCGGGAAATAGGAAAAAAATAAAAAATCCCGCAAAACCCCTCGAACGTGAGTGGTTTTGTGGGACTTTTTGCGATATTTTTCTGATTTTATTCACAGGCCGAGGACAGATTTCAAATAGTGGCCTGTGAAACTTTTGTCACATTCTGCAACCTGCTCTGGTGTGCCGATGGCGACGATTTCCCCGCCACCGCTGCCGCCCTCTGGCCCCAGGTCGATGACATGGTCGGCAACCTTGATGACCTCCAAATTGTGCTCGATGACCAGGACGGTGTTCCCGGATTCCACCAAGGTTTGGAGTACGTCAATCAACTTGTGGACATCGGCGATGTGAAGGCCTGTGGTGGGTTCATCCAAGATATAAATGGTGCTCCCGGTGGAGCGTTTGCACAATTCTGTGGCCAATTTCACCCGCTGTGCCTCGCCGCCGGACAGGGTTGTGGAGGCTTGCCCGAGACGGATATAGCCCAAGCCGACTTCCACCAAAGTTTCGATGCGCCGGCGGATTTTTGGCAGATTTTCAAAGAAAACCAAGGCCTCATCGGCGGTCATTTCCAGGACATCGGCGATGGATTTGCCCTTGTAGTGGACTTCCAAAGTCTCCCGATTGTAGCGCTTGCCTTGGCAGACGTCACAGGGGACGTAGACGTCGGGCAAAAAGTGCATTTCGATTTTCAAAAGGCCATCGCCGGAGCAGGCCTCGCACCGTCCACCTTTCACGTTGAAGGAGAAGCGTCCGGGGGCATAACCCCGAGATTTTGCCTCGGCGGTGGCACTGAATAAATCTCGTATATCATTGAATAACCCTGTATACGTGGAGGGGTTGGAACGTGGGGTACGTCCGATGGGGCTCTGGTTGATGTCGATGACTTTGTCCAGGAATTCCATACCCTCCATCCGGTCGTGCTTGCCTGCTCTGACCCTTGCGTGGTTCAGTTTGGCGGACAGTTTTTTTCGGACGATTTCATTGATTAAAGAAGACTTTCCAGACCCGGAAACACCGGTGACACAGGTGAATGTGCCTAGGGGTATGTGGATGTCAACATTCTTTAAATTGTTCTCACAACACCCATAAGCGGATAAAATATGGCCATTTCCCTGTCTTCTTGTTTTTGGAATTGGTATTTTTTTTGTGCCAGAAAGGTACTGTCCCGTCAGAGAACGCTCCACTTTTTCGATGTCTTCCAAGGTTCCACAAGCCACGATTTCACCGCCATTGACCCCTGCTCCGGGGCCTACGTCCACGATGTAATCGGCAGCGCGCATGGTGTCTTCATCGTGTTCCACCACCACCAAAGTGTTGCCCAAGTCCCGCAAATGGCGGAGAGTTTCCAGTAATTTATCGTTGTCGCGCTGATGCAAGCCGATGGATGGTTCGTCTAAAATATACAGAACACCCATGAGGCTGGAGCCGATTTGTGTTGCCAATCTGATGCGCTGGGACTCCCCACCGGACAGGGTTCCTGCGGAGCGTGACAGGGTCAAATAGGACAATCCAACGGATTTTAAGAAGCCCAATCGGGCGTTGATTTCCTTTAAAATTTGCTCCGCAATCATGGCGGCAGCGCCTTCTAACTGAAGATTTTCCATGAAATCCAGTGCTTCGTTCACCGGCAAATCGCAAAAATCGGCGATTTTCATGCCTCCCACGGTGACAGCTCTGGAAATATCTGACAGTCGATGACCGCCACAGGCGGGGCAGGGTTTAGAGGCCATGCACTGTTCCAATTCTCGGCGCATGGAGTCGGATTGGGTCTCCCGGAAGCGCCGTTCGATATTGGGCAAAATGCCCTCGAAAGCCTGTTCCAAGGTGCCGTGACCGTTGGCGCGATTGTAGTGCAAACGCAACTTTTCCCCTTTAGAACCGTACAAAATCACGTCTTTATGGGCTGGTTTCAAATCTTTGAAGGGGGTATCCAGGTGGAAGTGATACTTCTGGGACAAGGCCTCGAAGTACATCCGACCGAAGCTGTCGTTTTTCAGATTGCCCCAGCCGGAAACGGCCAGTGCACCGTCCATCAGGCTGAGCCGATCGTCGGGAATAACCAGGTCTACGTCGGCCACCAGTTGGTTGCCCAGGCCAGTGCAGATGGGGCAGGCCCCGTAGGGATTGTTGAAGGAAAACATCCGGGGTGACAGTTCCTGCATGGAGATGCCGCAGTCGTCACAGGCGAAATTTTGGGAGAAAAGTTCCTCTTTGTCGTTCTCAATTTTATGGATAATTACCAAATTTTCCGATAAACTACAGGCAGTTTCCATGGAATCTGCCAGTCTTTTTTGGAGTCCTTCCTTCATGACCAGGCGGTCGACCACCACTTCAATTTTGTGTTTTTTATTCTTTTCCATGGGGATTTCTTCGGTCAAATCATAGAGATTTCCGTCCACACGAACCCGGGCGTAGCCCCCTCGGCGGGCGTCGTCGAAGACTTTTTGGTGCTCGCCTTTTTTGCCTCGAATCACCGGTGCCAGGACTTGGAATCGAGTGCCAGCGGGCAATTCCATGACTTTATCCACCATTTGGTCGATGGTTTGGCGCTTGATTTCTTTGCCACATTTTGGGCAATGAGGGATGCCGGCCCGCGCCCAGAGGAGGCGCAAATAATCGTAGATTTCCGTCACCGTGCCCACAGTGGAGCGTGGGTTTTTGGAGGTGGTTTTTTGGTCGATGGAGATGGCAGGGGACAGCCCCTCGATGTAGTCCACGTCCGGCTTATCCATCTGCCCCAAAAATTGGCGGGCATAGGCCGAAAGGGACTCCACATACCGTCGTTGCCCCTCGGCGTAGATGGTGTCGAAGGCCAGACTGGACTTGCCGGAGCCAGAAAGTCCCGTTAAAACCACCAATTTGTCCCTTGGAATTTCTACATCCACGTTTTTTAAATTATTTTCTCGGGCACCTTTTACAAAAATGGAATCGCGCATAGGGTACCTCCTTACATCAGTCCTAATTCTTAGTATACCACATATGTATAGGGTCATTCAAGTGTTATTTTATTCACAATGTTCATTGACAACTGTGGAAAACTTTCGTATAATGATGTGAGAAGGAAGGCTGAAAAATTTGAAAAACACCGAAACCAACGCATTAGGCACTGAAAAAATCAGTAAATTGTTCTGGAAATTGGCAACTCCTGCCATTGCCGCCCAAGTTATCAACCTACTTTATAATTTGGTTGACCGAATGTACATCGGCCACATGGAGCCTGTGGAAACCGTGGGACGATTGGCCCTCACTGGAGTCGGCCTGTGTTTGCCCCTCATCACGATTATTTCCGCTTTTGCCGCCCTCTTCGGAACCGGCGCGGCACCGCTGGCCTCCATCCGGTTGGGACGTGGAGATAAGGAGGGCGCAGAACAGGTTTTGGGCAACTCTGTCACCGCTTTGGTCACACTTTCCGTCATTTTGACGGCTGTTATTTTATTGTGGACAGAGGAAATTTTGTACGCATTTGGGGCAAGTCCTGACACCATTGCCTATGCCGTGGACTACATGAGAATCTACGCCATTGGCACCCTGTTTGTTCAACTGACTTTGGGGTTGAACCCCTTTATCAGCGGGCAGGGATTTTCCAAAATCAGTATGCTCACCGTCCTCATCGGCGCGGTGACCAACATCATTTTAGACCCGATTTTCATCTACGGTCTGAACATGGGTGTCAAAGGTGCCGCCACGGCGACAGCTCTTTCCCAGTGTCTTTCCATGCTTTGGAGTGTGAAATTTTTAACCGGTAAAAAGACCACAATTTGCATTAAAAAACGGTATTTAAAGCCAAATAGGAAGATTATTTTTTCTTCTATGGCCTTGGGTGTCTCCCCCTTTATCATGCAGTCCACAGAGAGTTTGGTTGCCATTTGCTTCAACACTTCCCTGCTGAAATACGGCGGGGATATGGCGGTGGGTGCCATGACCATTTTGACCAGCTCTATGCAGTTTTGCCTGTTGCCTCTCCAGGGTTTGGCACAGGGCGCTCAGCCCATTATCAGCTATAATTTTGGGGCAAAAAAACCGGACAGAGTGCGGGGCGCTTTTCGGATATTGCTGATTTCCTCTCTCACATACACATCACTTTATTGGGTTGGATTGCAATTTTTCCCCGAAGTTTTCGTCAAACTGTTCAACAACGATCCTGACCTGGTGGTCTTCGCCTCTCGGGCTTTGCGGATTTACACAGCCGGTGTGTTGATTTTCGGCGCGCAGGTGGCCTGCCAGAACACATTTATGGCCTTGGGAAATGCGAAAAACTCCCTGTTTTTGGCGCTTTTGCGGAAGATTATCCTGCTGATTCCCCTGATTTATATTTTGCCAAACTTCTTTGTGGACAAAACCACAGCTGTGTTTATAGCGGAACCAATCGCTGATATTTTGGCGGCAACCACCACCGTGATTATGTTCACAATCACCTTTAAAAAGACCATGAAGTCCATTTCCTAACCGTTTATTCAATGTAAAAAAGCAGACATTTCACTTAGAAATGTCTGCTTTTTTTCGTTTTTCTCGGAGTTTTTTGAAGAAATCTGTGAGAATTTCTCCACATTCTTCCGCCATTAAGCCACCTTCTACGATGGGTTTGTGGTTATAGCCTAGGTCGAACAGGTTGACCAAGGTGCCACAGGAGCCGGCTTTGTCGTCGGAGGCGCCGTAGACCACCCGGGGTATGCGGGCATTGATGATGGCGCCGGCGCACATGGGGCAGGGCTCCAGGGTGACGTAGAGGGTGCATTGCCACAGTCGCCAGCCGCCTAAATTTTTGCAGGCGTTTCCAATGGCCTCGATTTCCGCGTGAGCCAGGGCGCTTTTGCCCAATTCCCGCCGATTTCGTCCGGTTCCCACGATTTTATCCCCCAGGGTGACCACGCATCCCACCGGGACTTCCCCCTCCCTGCCGGCTTCTTTTGCCAATTCCAGGGCTTGTTTCATAAAAAAAGTATCCAAACTTTTCACCTCATTTTTAGGTATTTTTTATAAAAATTCCAATAATTTCCAGTAATTACCCAGGAAATTTCCTTATTCTCTGGTAATTACTGGAAACTCATGGTTGACAACTTCCATATTTTGGTATATTCTGTGTTTGTACCTGGAATAAATTGGTAATTTAAAAAAGGAGGAATGTCAACGTGTTTGTCCAATCAAAAGACCTATATTTGCTCTGCAACAACTGCAATGAAGAAATTTATTGGGGCGATTTGTATTATTCCTACTGCGGATTTTGCTTTTGCGCCCACTGTCTTCAGGAGGTGGCTGTCAGCCTGCTCCACTGCCAGACCCGCATTTTGGGGGAAGATATGCCATGAAACAGCTTTCTGCCACCTATGCCGCCTCTGCAAGCCTGCTACGGCAACGTTTGCGAGAACTTCGCCGCTTAAAAAAACGAGCCACTGGAGAAGAGCTGTGGTGGCTCAAACGACGCATTGCCATTTTGACCGTCATGCTGACCCAGATGAACGAATTGGAGGAGCTGACGGCCCACTACTATGACGAGGGGTATCATCGCAATGAAAAGTATACGTTATAACGGGTATTTGGGCCCACGACTCAATCGGAAAAAAGCCAAAAAACGGATTATGCAAGTGATTTCCACAGAGCTGACCGACCATCAGCAACGAGCCATTCGGGGATATTATCTGGAGGGTAAAAACATTCCCCAACTGGCGGAGGAATTTGGTGTGAACAAGTCCACCATCTCCAGAACCCTGGCGCGGGGTGAATCGCGACTCCGACGCTTTCTCAAATATTAGGCAACGTCTGTAAAAATCAGGGAGACGTTGCAAAGTGGCAAAGTTTTTTTAAAAAGTTTGTGAGTTATGCACAATGTCCACAGGTTTATCCACAGGCACTATTTTAGGGCTATGGCGGGGACGTTTTTCCATGGAAAACGTCCAGGATGATTTGCCAATCATCCGCCAAATTGGTCTCTATTTGTGGTATTTACTGCCGGCAGCGATGGATTGAGCCCGGTAGAGTTGCTCCAAAACCATGACCCGCGCCAAGTGGTGGGGGAAGGTCATGGGGGACATGGACAGGCGAAAATCCGCCATTTTTTTGATAGACGCGTCCATACCGAAGCTACTTCCCATAATGAAACACCCGGAGGATTTCCCAGAAAGTTTCACATTTTCAAACTTTTCAGCCAATTTTTCCGAGGACAACAAAGTTCCCTCTGGGGTGAGGACGCAAATCCAAGCCCCTTTGGGAATGGCATTTTGAATGGCGACTGCCTCTTTTTCCAATCCCTGGGCAATCTCCCCCGCCGAGGGGCTGTCCGGCAGGCGATATTCTGGCAATTCCACCAGTTTAAACTTACAGTAGGCCGCCAAACGCTTGGCATATTCTCCACAGGCCGACAAATAAAATTTTTCTTTTAGCTTTCCCACAGTAATCAGGGTGACTTCAAACATTTAAACCTCCATTGCAGGGGAATTCAGTGGCCCTGCGCCTTGTTATCGTTGTTCATTTTATCACAGATTTGGCGATTTTCAAAGGGAATTCTTTATTTTAATTGTATACGACGATTTTTTCTTGCAAGAAGCCACGTTTTGTGCTATACTTAGGCTATATATTTATGTTTGTGCTTGTCCCCTTTGCACCTTTGAATTTACAAAATTGGCTCGGTGGATTCAGAAATCCCAGCCCACAGAAATTCTGTGGTTTGGCCTGGTTCCCTGTGGTACAGCATTTCATTTTTTAGAAAGGAGTCCTTTATGTTTTCATCTGCATACGTTTGGGCAAAAGTTTTAGGCTTTTTGGAACAACGGCTCACCACCACCGTCACCGCCACCTGGTTTGACGACGTGGAGGTTCTGGATCTGACCAACAAGCATTTTATTCTCTACTCCCCTTCTGAATTCCGTCGGGACATCATCATTCGCAACTGTCGCGACCACATCCAAGATGCCCTGATGGATTTGTTTCAGTACCAAGACATCGAGATTGTGGTTTATGACGACAAACAGCGGGATGCGTTTATGCAGTCCAGCTCCAAACCAAAATTCTCTGAATTCAACCCCGCCTTCACCTTTGATACCTTTGTGGTCGGCTCCTCCAACCGGTTTTCTCAAGCGGCATCCATTGCCGTCTCCCAGAATCCCGCTGGCGCCTACAACCCACTTTTGATCTATGGTCAACCTGGTTTGGGGAAAACCCACTTGCTCCACGCCATCGCAAATGCCATTCGGGAGGATCACCCCAACTACAACATCGTCTATCTGAAAGGCGACCAATTCACCAATGAACTGATCGCCGCCGTCAAATCCGGACGAAACGACGAATTCCGGAGCAAATATCGCCAAGCCGACTTGTTCCTCATGGATGACATCCAATTCATTGCCGGCAAAGAGGCCACCCAGGAAGAATTTTTCCACACCTTCAACAGCCTCTATGAAAACCACAAACAAATTGTGGTCACCTCTGACCGCCCACCCCACGACATGGCACTTTTAGAGGACAGATTGCGCTCTCGTTTGGCTGCTGGCCTGTCCACGGACATTCAGCCCCCGGACTACGAAACCAGAATGGCCATCATCGAGCGAAAGGCACAGTCCCTGGGCTTCGACATTCCAGAGGATGTGAAACAGTACATCGCCCAAAATATTACAAACAACGTCCGCCAGTTGGAGGGCACCGTCAACAAAATCAAGGCATACAAAGACCTTGCCCATGTGGACGTCAATTTAGAGACGGTGAAAGAGGTCATCAAGGATCTGTTCCACGGCAAGGCCGAAACTCTGCCCACCCCCACCTTAATCGTCGCAGAGGTTTGCCGGTATTATCGGATTGAAGAGTCCGTCCTGCGGAGCACCCTGAAAAACAAAAGCACCGCAGAAGCTCGCCAGGTCGCCATGCACCTGATCCGTACCATGACCAATTTGAGCCTGCCCGACATCGGCAAGGAATTTGGACGGGACCACACCACCGTCCTCTATGCACTGAAAACCGTGGACAAAAAACTGGCCGACCCCAACTCCAACCTGTCCAACGACAAAATGGAAATCACAGCCGCAATCAACCATGCGTTGTGACCATTTTTTGCCCTCTTTTTTTTTCCACAGCCTCCTGTGGAATGTGTATGATTTTTCTGTGGATAACATTGCGCCAAAGTTTTCCCCACAGCCTTGTGGATAAGTTGTTTTTCTTCCACAACCGCCTGTGGATAAAAAGTCCTTGATTTACAAGGGCTGGCGCCACTTTTCCACATAACTTTTGCCTACTACGAATACTACTAAAATATACGCTCTCTTTCATTTAGAGAGACTTACATCTAGGGGGTTATTATGAAGTTTACCTGTGAAAAAACCCTGCTTGTCTCTGGCATCTCCGTGGCCTCACGAACCGTTGCCCAGAAGAGCACCATTGCCGCTTTGGAAGGGATTCATTTGCGGGCTGGTCACAAATTGGAGCTGACTGGCTACAACTTGGAAACCGGTATCACTGTGTCGGTTCCCGCGGAAATCCAGAGCTATGGCGACTGCATTTTGCCAGCCCGCCTGTTCTTCGACATCATCCGGAAATTGCCTGACGATTTGGTCACCATCTCCATCGATGAAAAATTGCAAGTCTCCATCCGTTGTGGCATCTCTTCCTTTACCATCACCGCCACCGATGCGGAAAACTATCCGGAATTGCCCGACGTGGAATATGAAAATGCCATTTCCATCCCTCAAAACGCACTGCGGGAGATGATTGGAGGCACACTGTTCTCCGTTTCCGACAACCAAGCTCGGCCAATCCACACCGGCTGTCTCTTTGAAATCACCGAAGACGACGTGACCATGATTGCCGTGGACGGCTATCGCCTGGCACTGCGCCGGTATTTCTTCCCGGTGCCCATTGCACGGACGCTGAAATTTGTGGCACCGGCCTCTGCCCTGAAAGAAGTGGAAAAAATCCTCAGCGACACCGACGAAGAGGCCAAGTTTACCCTGGGCACCCGCCACATTCTCTTTGAAATCGGTAACGCCACCTTGGTCTGTCGTCTGTTGGAAGGTGAATTTTTGGACTGGCGCCGGGTTGTGCCGGAAAACAACCCAATTTTAATGAGCGCCAACGTGGCGGAACTGACCGCCTCCATCGAGCGGGTGGGGCTGATTATCTCTGAAAAGGTGAAAAGTCCAGTCCGTTGCATTTTTGGCGACAACTTTGGCGACTTCCGCACCGCCACCACCATCGGCGAGGCTCACGACATCTGCCAACTGGCGGGTCAAGGGCAGGATTTGGAAATCGGCTTCAACTGCCGGTATCTTTTGGAGGCCCTCAAGGCCGTCCCCACCTCTGAGGTGATTTTGGAGCTGTCCAACGGGCTAAGCCCCATCGTCATGACTCCCCCCGTCAACAAACGGGATTACGCCTATATGGTTCTCCCAGTTCGTCTGAAAGATGGTGGTTGATATGAAAGTTAAAATCAGCCGGAAATTTGAGGGAAATACCGTGGAAATTCACACGGAAACAATCAAATTACAGGATTTTATGAAGTTTGCTGATATCTTCCCATCTGGTGGGGTGGCAAAAATGGTCATCCAAGATGGCGCAGTCACCGTCAATGGAGAAATTGAACTACAGAGGGGTAAAAAACTCCATAATGGGGATATTATTGGATATGAAGGGAACTTTTGGAAGGTAAAAACCAATGCGTCTTGACCATCTCACCCTGTACAGCTTTCGCAACTATGAGCAGGCGCAGTTCGATTTCGTCCCCGGAGTCAACTTGATTGTGGGGGACAACGCCCAGGGGAAGACCAATCTGTTGGAATCGATTTCCTATCTTTCAACTGGGAAAAGTTTTCGCACCCGGAAGGAAAAGGAACTGATTCGCTTCGATGACGACTTCGCCCAGTTGGAAGCCCAGGTCTTCGCCTTTGACCGTGACCAGAAAATCAAGGTCAATTTGTTCCAGGGACGTCGGAAAAGACAGCTTTTTCTGGGAGAAATCAAGCAGAAAAGTATGGCAGAAATGGCGGGCGTCATGACCTCTGTGCTGTTTTGCCCCGAGGATTTGGGGGTCTTAAAAGGTGGCGCAGCACCCAGGCGGCGGTTGATGGATGCCGGGTTATGTCAACTTCGTCCCAACTACCAAAAGGCGCTGACTGAGTACAATCGACTTTATGAGCACAAAAGTCGCATCCTGAAAGACCACTGGGAGAACCCTTCTCTCTTGGAAACTTTGCCGGATTTCAACCTGCGTATGGCGGAAATCGGGGCGATTTTGATTGGGTACCGCTGGCGGTATTTGGAAAAGTTGTCTCAACTTACCCAGAACTTTCACCGGGAGTTTTCCGGGGGGAAAGAGGAATTAACCATTGAATACCAAACAATTTCTACCATTACCGATACAGATATTTCCAGGGAAAACATTCTGGAAAAAATCCTAGAGCACCAGGAATCCCATTATCAAGCAGAACTGCGCTGTGGAATGTGCCTGACTGGCCCTCACAAGGACGATTTTGATGTGAATTTGGATGGTGTCAGCCTGAAAAGCTACGGTTCCCAAGGTCAGACCCGCACCGCCGCCATCTCCCTGAAGTTGTCCGAGCGCCAGATGATGAAAGACGACACCGGCGAGGAACCAATCCTCCTCCTGGACGACGTCCTCTCCGAACTGGACCCCAACCGCCAGGATTTCATCCTAAACAAAATCCAAACCGGACAGGTGTTCATCACCTGCTGCGAAAAAGAAAAGTTCACCAAAATCGGAAAAGCGCATGAAATTTCCGCAGGAAATTTGATGAATCATTATTCATTATTAATTTAAAAAAACCGGAGGTTTTTTTATGTACATTCCCATCGGCAGTGATATGTCCATTCGGGATAGGTCGATTATTGGTATTTTTGACCTGGAAAATACCTCGATTTCTAAGCACACCAGGAAGTTTTTAAAACAATCACAGGATAATGGAGAAGTCATCACCGTCACCGATGAACTGCCAAAATCCTTCATCCTATCCGCCGAATACGGCATGAATAAAGTCTATTTAACCCAATTTCACACAAAATCGTTGGAAAAACGATTGTAAAAGGAGCAAAGCAATGGCAGATCAAATCAATTCATTGGAAAATCAAGAATATGATGCGGCGCAGATCCAGGTTTTGGAGGGCTTAGAGGCCGTCCGGAAACGGCCTGGTATGTATATCGGCTCCACGTCCTCTTCTGGTCTCCATCACTGTGTCTACGAAATCGTGGACAACGCAATCGATGAGGCTTTGGCGGGTTTCTGTTCGGAAATCACCGTCACCATCAACGAGGGCAACACCATCACCGTCACCGACAACGGGCGGGGCATCCCGGTTGACATCCAACAACAAACCGGGCGACCTGCCTTGGAAGTTGTGTTCACCGTGCTCCATGCCGGTGGCAAATTCGGCGGCGGCGGCTACAAAGTCTCCGGCGGCCTCCACGGTGTCGGCGCGTCCGTGGTCAATGCTCTGTCCCAGTGGCTAGAAGTCCAAGTCCACAAAGATGGCTATGTCTACGAAATGAAATTTTCTCGGGGCAATATTACCCAAGAAATGCAAAAAGTCGGCACAACTGAAACTTCTGGCACCATTGTAACCTTCAAGCCAGACCCGGAAATCTTCGACGATTTGGTCTACGACTACAACATTCTCCGCACCAGAATGCGGGAACAGGCCTTCCTAAATGCCGGCCTTTCCATTGTCATTCGCGATTGTCGCGCAGATATGGAGCAGGAGCACAGCATGTGCTATGAGGGCGGTATTCGTCAATTTGTACAATATCTAAATCGTGCAAAAACCGAAATCCACAAAGACGTCATCTATATGAACGGCGAAAAAGGTGATTCCGTTGCCGAAGTGGCTATCCAATATAATGACGGTTATACAGATAATATTCAGTCTTTTGCCAATAATATTCACACTCCAGAGGGTGGTATGCACGAAACCGGCTTTAAATCTGCCCTCACCCGGGTGCTGAACAACTATGGTACCAAAACCGGCATCCTCAAAAACGAAGAAAAAATCTCCGGTGACGACTGCCGGGAGGGTTTATCTGCCATTATTTCCGTCAAATTGACGGAGGCACAGTTTGAAGGCCAAACCAAGTCCAAATTGGGCAACGCACACATCCGTACCCTGGTGGACGGCATCGTGGGCAAGGGTTTGAACGAGTTTTTGGAAGAAAACCCCAAAACCGCCAAACTGATTCTGGAAAAGGCCATGATGGCCAACCGCGCCAGAGAAGCCGCCCGGAAAGCCCGGGAGTCCATTCGTCGCAAAACTGCCCTTTCTGGCTCCGGAATGCCGGATAAACTGCGGGATTGTAACGAAAAAAATGCGGAATTAACCGAAATCTACATCGTCGAAGGCGACTCTGCCGGCGGCAGTGCGACCCAAGGCAGAGACTCCAGATTCCAAGCCATTTTGCCC
>JAWXUJ010000008.1:0-15498 GCA_044432765.1 Eubacteriales bacterium
ATACAGGAAAAACGCTCTAAACGAGAAGGAACACGAAGTTCTTCCCCACATTGGGTACATTTACCAATGATCATTTCTTGTTCGCTCATAAAAAATACGCTCCGTTTTCTTATAATCTCTTCTATTATCCCACTTCTTGTCTGGAAAGTCAAACATTTTTTGAAAATTTGCTTATTTTCTCGGAGATTGGGAAATACTAGGGGCGAAAGGTGGTGCAACATTGCAAACATTCACTTGTAAACCCCAGATTTTTTTCGGTGGCGATGCCCTATCCCAGTTGGGGCGCCGTTCCTGTGACCATCTCCTGTTGGTCACCGATCCCTTTTTTCAGTCCAGTGGCATTGCCCAAACCGTGGCAGACCATGTCCCCGCCAACCATGTCACCATGTTCGCTCAGGTGACCCCTGATCCGGACACCGGCCTGGTTGCCAAGGCCGTGGCGGTCATGGAGGAAACCCACCCGGATCTGGTCATCGCCCTGGGGGGTGGCAGTCCCATCGACTGCGCCAAGGCCATGATTTTCGCCGGTAGCTACCGTCCTTTTTTC
This sequence comes from Eubacteriales bacterium, assembly GCA_044432765.1. Classification (GTDB taxonomy): domain Bacteria; phylum Bacillota; class Clostridia; order Oscillospirales; family Oscillospiraceae; genus Avoscillospira_A. The sequence continues at coordinate 548 of JAWXUJ010000008.1, forward strand.
GTGGCAATCCCCACCACATCTGGCACTGGGAGCGAGGTCACATCCTTCTCTATCGTGACCCACAAAGGGGTGAAATATCCCATTGTCAGTACAGATTTGGTACCAGATTGGGCGATTTTAGACGATTCTCTTGTGGAAAAGTTGCCACCCGCCCTGGTGGCAGATGCCGGCTTTGACCTGCTGGTACACGCATTGGAAGCCCTAGTCTCCACCAAGGGCAGTCCCTTCACCGCCGCCCTTACCACCGGCGCATTTCAGCTGACCTACGACCATCTTCTATCCAGTTATCGAGGGGACACCGCCTGTCGGGGAACGATTCACCAGGCCGCTACCATGGCGGGCATGGCCTTCGACCAGGGCGGTTTGGGCATTTGCCACAGCCTGTCCCACGCCTTGGGCGGGGCATTTCACGTGCCCCACGGACGGCTCAACGCCATCCTAGCCCCGGCGGTCATCCAGTTCAACGGCAGTCCGACCTACGCCAAACTGGCCTCCCAATGCGCCATTGGTTCCACCGTGCGAAGCCTATCCGGCGGGTTGGTACGGTTGCGGAATCAACTGAAATTGCCAGAAAATCTGGCACAAACCGGCATTTCTCACAAAATGTTGATGGATAATTTAGATGCTCTCACAACCGTCGCCATGAAAGACCCCTGCACCCAAACCAACCCCCGCCCGGTGACAGCCGGGGATTTGGCAACGATTTTACAGGCGGTGATGGGATGAATCGTGAGCTTTTATCCGTGGGCATCGACCTGGGCACCACCACAACCCAGTTGGTTTTCTCCAAATTGACGGTGAAAAACACCGCCACCGCCTTCACCATGCCCCACTTCGCCATCACCCAAAAACGGGTGATCTACCGCAGTGACATCCACTTCACACCCCTTTTGTCCCAAGATAGAATCGATGTGGAAAAATTGAAAAAAATCGTAAATTTTGAGTATCAAACGGCAGAAATCTCCCCTGAAAATGTGGAAACTGGCGCAGTCATCATCACCGGCGAAACCGCCCGAAAAGAAAATGCCAAGGAGGTTTTGGAGGCCTTATCTGCCTTCGCCGGGGACTTTGTGGTCGCCACCGCCGGCCCGGATTTGGAAAGCGTTTTAGCTGGCAAAGGTGCAAAATGCGACAGTTTTTCCAAGTCCCAAAACTGTGATGTACTCAACCTGGACATGGGCGGAGGCACCTCCAACCTGTGCCAATTCTCCCAAGGGGAACCGATTGCAACGGGCTGTTTCAACGTGGGCGGTCGCCTGTTAAAGTTGGATGAAGCCGGCGAAATACTCTATAAATCCCCAGTTATTTCCCCATTTTTTACGAAAAAAGTAGGAGAAATCGTCACTCAAGCCCAAGTCGCGCCCCTGGTCGCCACCTTGGTGGAAGCCCTGGAAGAGGCCGTTGGCTTACAACCTAAAACCGCCCTGTTTGACCATTTCACCACAGAAGGCACCCACTGGGAACCGCCGAAAAATCCCCCCATCCTGTCCTTTTCCGGCGGGGTTGCCGACATGGTCTACCGGGATGTTCCACCCCACTGGCTGGCCTACGGCGACCTGGGCGTGTTGTTGGGACAGGCCATCCGCCGTTCCAAATTGATGGACTTGCCCCACTATCGTCCCCAGGAAACCATCGGCGCCACCGTGGTCGGGGCTGGCAGTCACACCACCACCTTGTCAGGCAGCACCATCTGCTTTACTGACCTGCATTTCCCCCTAAAAAATCTACCAGTTCTCCAAATTTCAGAGGATGACCAGGGTTTACAGCCAGAAAAGTTGGAACATTCCATCGAAGAAAAGCTCCACTGGTTCTGGGAAAACCAGTCCCCCGCCCCGGTTGTCCTGTCCCTGAAAGGGTTCCAAAGCCCCAGTTTTGCCCAGGTCAACCAGTTGGCGCAATCCATCGCTCAGGGCATGGCCCCGGTGACCGATGCCAAATTGCCACTGCTCCTCTGCGTGTCAAACGACATGGGAAAGGCTCTGGGACAGGCCATTCTGTGCAACACACCAAACCAATCCCTCCTCTGCATGGACGGCCTGGATTTGGAAACCGGCTCCTATGTGGACATCGGCAGTCCGGTTGGCAGCGCCCTACCTGTTGTCATTAAAACTTTGATTTTTACATCAAAATGAGGTGTTTATTTGATTTTAGCAACAAAATTATTTGGAAAATCCTATGCTTTCAAGAGCATCAAAGAGGTGCTTGCCAAGGCCAACGAGGAAAAATCCGGGGACAAATTGTCGGGACTCTCCGCTGAAAACGCCGAAGAGCGGGTCGCCGCCAAAGTGGTTCTGGCGGAAATCACCCTCCATGACCTGTATGAAAACCCCGCCGTCCCCTACGAGCAGGACGAGGTGACCCGGCTGATTCATGACGGTGTCAACGTGAAAATCTACGGTGAAATCAAGGACTGGACCGTGTCCCAACTGCGAGAATGGCTCCTGTCGGAAACCACCACCGAAGCTCAAATCCACCGAATTTCCAGAGGTTTGACCTCGGAAATGGTGGCCGCCGTCTGCAAGCTCATGTCCAACCTGGACTTGGTCTACGCCAGCGCCAAAATCCGGGTCACCGCCCACTGCAACACCACCATCGGCCTGCCCGGCACTCTGTCCTGCCGACTCCAGCCCAACCACACCACCGACGATCCCGACGGCATTCTAGCCTCCCTGTTGGAAGGCCTCACCTTCGGCGCCGGCGACGCGGTTTTGGGTCTGAATCCAGTGGACGACACCACTGAAAGTGTGGTGCGGGTGCTGAAAAAGTTTGACGAAGTGAAAAACAAGTGGGAAATCCCCACCCAAACCTGCGTCCTCGCCCACGTGACCACCCAGATGGATGCCATCGAAAAAGGCGCACCCTCCGACCTGATTTTTCAGTCCATCGCCGGTTCCCAAAAGGGCAACGAGGCCTTCGGCTTCACCGCCCAAACCATTGCTGATGCTCAAGCATTGATGCTCCAAAAAGGCACTTGCCAGGGGCCAAACGTCCTGTATTTTGAAACAGGCCAAGGCTCCGAACTGTCCTCTGAAGCCAACTTTGACACCGACCAAGTGACCATGGAGGCCAGATGTTATGGATTTGCCAAACATTTCAAGCCATTTCTCGTCAACACGGTGGTGGGCTTCATCGGCCCGGAATATCTCTACGACGCCAAACAGGTCATCCGCGCCGGCCTGGAAGACCACTTTATGGGCAAGTTGTCCGGCCTACCCATGGGCTGTGATGCCTGCTACACCAACCACATGAAGGCCGACCAAAACGACATCGAAAACCTGTCCATCCTCCTGACCGCCGCCGGGTGCAACTATTTTATGGGCATCCCCCATGGCGACGACATCATGCTCAACTACCAAACCACCGGTTTCCGGGAGACGGCAGCGCTCAGGGAAATCTTCGGCCTCACCGCCATCCCGCCTTTCCAAACCTGGTTGGAAAACATGGGCTTTGTGGAGGATGGCAAACTGACCGCAAAAGCAGGAGATGGCTCCATTCTCTTAGGAGGTAGCAGATGAATAAAGAAGAATTACGAACTTTAGTCTCGGAAATCCTCCGTGATTACGAGAAAACTCCGGTGCTTTCCACACAATCAGTGTCAGAACCAGTTCATCAGGTTCCCGACATCACCGCCATGGATTTGCGGAAACTCTACATGGTGGAGCGACCTGCAAACCATGATGAATTTCTCCAACTCAAGTCCAAAACCCCGGCGCGGCTGGGCAATGGGCGCGCCGGTGCACGGTATAAAACCCTGAGCATGCTCCGGTTCCGCGCCGACCATGCCGCCGCCCAAGACAGCGTGTTTTCCCAAGTTTCCAAGGAATTTGTGGAGAAAAATCACCTTGTTTTCGTAAAAACCAGGTGCACCGACAAGGACGAGTACCTGACACGCCCTGATTTGGGACGGCGATTTGATGGGGAAAACCAAAAAATCATTGAAAAAACCTGCGGGAAAGCCCCAAAAATCCTACTGGTCATCGGGGACGGCCTGTCCTCTGCCGCCATTGAGGCCAACGGTATGGACTGCTCCAACGCCATCCGCCAAGGGCTGAAAGCCCACGGTCACGACTTGGGAGACACCCTGTTCATCCAGTACTGTCGGGTGGGTGCCAGCGACCACATCGGACAGATGACCGGTGCGGATTTGGTGTGCATGCTTGTGGGCGAGCGCCCCGGATTGGTCACTGCGGAGTCCATGTCGGCCTATATCACCTACCGTCCCAGAATCGGCACCCCGGAGTCCGACCGGACGGTGATTTCCAACATCCACAAACAGGGCACCCCCGCCGTAGAGGCCGGAGCCCACATCGCCACACTCCTGTTGGACATCCTGCAAAAAGGTTGCTCCGGTGTGAAGTACAGACAGGAGGCGGTTGGATGATTGGAGATAAAATTCCAGTGAATATCCTGTCCGTCCAGTTGATTGCCAATGTTTCTCCAACTTTAGCCAAGGAATTGGGTGTCGGGGAGCAGTACAAATCCCTGGGGGTCATCTCCACTGACTGCGACGACGTGACCTATATGGCACTGGATGAGGCCACCAAAGTCGCCGCCGTCGAGGTGGTCTACGGACGGAGTTTATATGCCGGTGCCGGCAATTCCAGCACCAAATTAGCCGGGGAGGTCATCGCCATTTTGGGTGGCCCCAGCCCTTCGGAAGTCACCAGTGGTTTGGAGGGCGCACTGCATTTCATTCACTCGGGTGTTGGGTTTCAAACCGCAAATTGTGAGGGAAATGTGGTCTACTTGGCACAGTGCATCTCCCGCACTGGCTCCTATCTGTCAGCGCAAGCACAAGTGGGGCAGGGCGAGGCCGTAGCCTATTTGGTAGCACCACCGGTGGAAGCCATCTACGGCCTGGATGCCGCCATGAAAGCATCGGACGTAGAACTACGGTGCTTTTTTCAGCCACCCACAGAGACCAACTTCGGTGGTGGACTGCTGACCGGCACCCAATCGGCCTGCGCCGCCGCCTGTGAAGCCTTCGCCCAAGCCGTGCGGGATGTGGCAAACCAACCCATCAACTACGGAGGTGGCCATGGAATTTGATCGCGATTTGATGTCCCGCCAGCAGGTGCGAAGCCTGGTTGCCCAGGCCAAAGAGGCCTCTAAAATTCTGGCAACTTGGAGCCAGGCGCAGATTGACCAACTGGTGACCGCCCTGGCACAGACAGCCTTCGACCATGCCGAGGAATTGGCACGGTTGTCGGTGGAGGAAACTGGATTTGGCAATGTTACCGATAAAATCATCAAAAACCAATTCGCCTCTAAAACTGTTTCAAATGCAGTTAAACCATTGAAAACCGTCGGGATTCTGCAAAAAAATATAGATAAAAAGGTATGGGACATTGGAGTGCCGGTGGGGGTCATCGGTGCCATCGTACCCTCTACCAACCCTACCTCCACGGCGATTTACAAGGCCATCATCGCCCTGAAAGGGGCAAATGCCCTGGTCTGTTCCCCCCATCCCAGTGCCGTCAAATGCACCGCTCGCGTCATGGAATTATTATCACAATCCGCTCATAAGTTTGGCTGTCCAAAAGGGGCATTGGGGTGCATCACCACCCCATCCATGGAGGCTGTGAACGAGCTATTGCATCACAAGGACGTGAAGCTGATTCTGGCAACCGGTGGCCCCACCATGGTACAAGCCGCCTACTCCTCCGGCACCCCCGCCATTGGAGTGGGCGCCGGCAATGGCCCGGCCTACGTCCACCACACCGCCAATTTAGCAGACGCAGTGGAAAAAATTGTCTACTCCAAAACCTTTGACAATGGGGTCATCTGCGCGTCGGAGCAGTCTGTGGTGGTGGAATCTGCCATGGAATCCAAAGTGGTGGCAGAAATGGTAAAACAGGGCTGTCACTTCTTATCCACCCAGGAAGCCAAGATTTTGGCAGGCCACTTATTCCGCGGGAACGGCAGTATGAACCCTGCTATTGTGGGCAAAACCGCGACGTTTATCGCCAAAATAGCAGGTATTTCTGTTCCCTCCACCACCAAAATTCTGGTGGCTAGAGAAACTGGTGCCGGGATGAATCATCCCTATTCCCAGGAAAAACTGTGCCCGGTTTTGGGTTTTTTTGTGGCGAAAACCCAAAAAGAAGTGATGGAATTGTGCGAAAAAATTCTCCGTCATGAGGGCAGTGGTCATACCTTTTCCATCCACTGCAAGGACGAAACTGTGGTGGAAAAGTTTGCAAAAGCCATGCCAGTTTCCCGGTTTCTTGTCAACACCCCCGCTGCTTTGGGTGGCATTGGTGCCACCACCAACCTGTTCCCTGCTCTGACTTTGGGCTGTGGCGCAGTGGGTGGCAGTTCCAGCTCCAACAACATCGGTCCTCTGGATTTAATCAACATCCGTCGGGTCGCCTGGGGTGTAGAGACAGAGAAAAAGGGGCATAATACTGTTGAAAACGACCCATTTATCGAAGATATACTGGAAAAACTGTGTAAAAAATTAGGTTTATAACAAAGGAGACATCATTATGGCAAACACAAATGCTCTGGGCATGATTGAAACAAAAGGCCTGGTCGGGGCCATCGAGGCCGCCGATGCCATGGTCAAGGCCGCCAACGTCCAACTGGTGGGCAGAGAACAGGTGGGCGGTGGCCTGGTCACCGTCATGGTGCGCGGTGACGTAGGCGCGGTGAAGGCCGCCACCGAAGCCGGCGCAGCAGCAGCCGAAAAAGTGGGCGAACTGCTGTCCGTCCATGTGATTCCCCGCCCCCACGCCGAGGTGGACGTGATTCTCCCCCACCGAAGTGAGGGCTGAAACCCTAGGGACGTAGGAGGTGGTGTTTGTGAACCAATCAGAATTGAATCGTTTGACCGACAGAGTTTGGCAGGCGCTCCAAGGGTCACAGCCCACCGCTCTGCTGATTGGCGACCCACCGCCTGACACTTTGGGCTACGTCCTGACCCACAGCCCGCCCTATGAGGCGGTGATCATCGGCTCTCTGACGGCGGGGCAACTGCTCTATTTTCATCAACCCGCCGTCTTGGATGCCCTACTTCTGGGCAAGCCGGTCTACCTGTGGCAAGGTGGACTGCTGTACCGCCAGTACAAGGCCACGGCGCCCCCGCGACTCTACGGACAGCTGTTGTCCGCCGAGGGGCAGTTGCGCCAACTGGGTGTCCAATTTTACGGTGGCAATGCCAGAAGTTTGATCACCGCCACCACCGCCGCCGCCCTGGCGCGTCAGGGCAAACAGCCACCAGCGGGGGCGATTTTAACCCCCCTGGCGCGAGACATTTTAGGAGGTTATACATCGTGAAAATCGGTTTGGTCGTCGCCCCGGTTCAGGCGACAAAAACCTGCCAAAACATGGCAGGGCACACCTTATTGGTGGTCAAATCCAATGGTCACACCTTTGTTGCGGACGACTTGGTAGGCGCAACCGTGGGGGATGTGGTACTGTGCTCCACCCGGCGAGAACAGGGCAATCCCCTGTTGGACACCGCCATCATTGCCGTGGTAGACCAAAAGGAGGAAGATTATGACCATCAATGATATTATCGTCTATTTAATGGTCATTTTCATGGTTTTAGGGGCATTAGACCGGATTTTTGGCAATAAATTCGGCCTGGGCAAGGAGTTTGAAGAGGGCATCTTAGCCATGGGAGCGCTCGCCCTTGCCATGATTGGGATTATCTCCCTGGCACCGGTTTTGGCAACAGTGCTCCGCCCGGTCTTGGTGCCGGTATTCCAGATTTTCGGGGCAGACCCCGCCATGTTTGCCGGCTCCATTTTGGCAAACGACATGGGCGGTGCCCCCCTTGCCATGGAACTGGCGCTCACCCCAGAGGCCGGCCTGTTCGGCGGGCTGATTGTCGGTGCCATGTTGGGGCCAACCATCGTCTTCACCATCCCCGTGGCTCTGGGCATCATCGAGGAAGGCGACCGCCCCTTCCTTGCCAAAGGTGTTCTGGCGGGGATCATCACCGTGCCCATTGGTTCCCTGGTGGGCGGGTTGGTGGCGGGTTTTTCCCCCTCCATGGTACTGGTCAACCTGATTCCCATTGTAATTTTTGCCCTGCTCATCGCCTTGGGGCTTTGGAAGTTTGAAAATGCCATGATCAAGGGCTTCACCGTCTTCGGAAAAATCGTCCTCATCGTCATCACCGTGGGACTTGCCGCCGCCATTGTGGAGACATTGACTGGACTGGTCTTGATTCCCGGCATGGCGCCTCTGTCTGAGGGTGTGGAGATTGTGGGACACATCGCCATCGTTTTGGCAGGTGCCTTCCCCTTGGTCTACGCCATCACCAAGATTTTCCGGAAGCCTCTGATGAAATTGGGCGGGCTTTTGGGCATGAACGACGTATCTGCCGCCGGCATGGTGGCAAGCCTTGCCAACTCCATCCCCATGTTCGGCATGATGAAGGACATGGACAACCGAGGCAAGGTCATCAACGTGGCATTTGCCGTGTCCGCCGCCTTTGTCTTTGGCGACCATCTGGGCTTCACGGCGGGCTATGCCCCCGAGATGCTCACCGCCATGATTGTGGGCAAATTGGCGGGCGGTGTCACCGCCGTTTTGGTGGCAATTCTCATTGCAGGAGGGCGCGAACGTGGATAAACAGGATTTACGCAATTTAATTTTGGAAATTTTACAGGAGGAAACCATTGGAGAAATGGTGCGAAAATCCACCATTCCCAAAGTTTCTGAAAAAAATCGGTTGGACACCGGCACATCCAGCCACCAGGTCTACACCCGGGATTTGTTCACCTTGCCCCAAAGCCCTCGACTGGGCTGTGGCATTATGGAGATGACCGACACCACCTTTGACTGGACCCTCCAATACGACGAAATCGACTATATCATCCAGGGCAGTTTGACCGTCATCCAAGACGGCAAGGCCACCACCGCCCTGGCGGGAGAAGTGATGCTGATTCCCAAAGGCAGTGACATCCAGTTCTCCGTGTCCGGTCACGCCCGGTTCCTGTACGTCACCTACCCCGCCGATTGGCAGAATACCAACCCCAAAATGTAGGGGTGATTCACAAATCGCCCGCAAAAAAGCCACCCATTGGGTGGCTTTTTCAATCATTGGATATTGGTCTGTTTCCGTCCACCAAAGTAGACGATGAGGCCTGCCACGATGACCAGTAGGCCACCCAACAGGGAGGTGGATTTCAGGGATTCTCCCAGGAACATCCAGCCGAAGAGCATGGAAAACACAATGCCAGAATAGTTGTAAATGCTGACCTCCGAGGCCTTGGCGTAGGCATAGGAATAAGTCAAGGTAATCTGCCCCAGAGCGGCGAACAGGCCGATGCCCAACAGTCCCAACCACTCCAGTGGGGTGGGCATGACGAATCCCGGCATCATCAGTGGCAAGGTGACCACCGTGGAGAAGGCGGAGAAATAAAAAATAATGACCTCCGGACGCTCCCGGCCTTTCAGGGCACTGACCATGGTATAGGCCGCGCCGGAGAAAATGCAGGCCAGAGCCGCGGCAATGGTGGGCAGTACATCGGAATTAAACTGGGGATTTGCCACGAAATACACCCCAAAAAAAGCCACAACAATGGCGACAATCTGGTATTTGGTCACCTTTTCCTTGAGGAAAATCACCGCCAGTACCATGACCACGAAGGGTGACATCTTGGTGATGGTGGACACATCCCCCTGGACACCATGACCGGAGGCATAGAAGGTGGTAATCATGCCCAGATAGCCAAACACCGCCCGCCAGGTCAACCTTCCCCGATTGGATTTCTCGCCCAGAGGCTTTAATTTCTGCCGATAAATGGCGCTGTAGGCCACCAGGGATGCAATCAAATTGCGGAAAAATAACTGCTGAAACAGCGGAATAGTGCTTGCCGTCAGAGCAATCATAATCTGCATCATGGCAAATGTCATGGCAGAGACCAGCATCAAACATATCGCTTTGGTCTTATTGTTCAAAAACCCACCTGCTTTTTCTGTTATATTGACTATTATAATCTTATTTTGGGGTGTTGTAAAGGATTATTTTCGTGTCGCGCCTATGGTAGGGGCGATTCACGAATCGCCCACGGCAAGCGCATACCCAATGGGACAAGCCCAGCTCCCGCCCTACTGTACATCGGCAAAGGAAAAACCGCCCGGAGGCGGTTTTTTTATGGTGCGCTACAGTCTATGCGGTAGTCTTGGGTTGGGTCTAAGTAGCCGATGGGCAGATCCACGCCATAGGCTTCGTTGGCGCAGATTTCTGCGATGATGGCACCGGTGACCCAACAGTAATATGTGCCGTTTTCGTCCTGCTCCACGGGGCAACCCGCCAGCTCTGGCATTTCAGAGGCGGGACAGTCCACGGTCAAAATGGAAAACTCCAAGGTTTCTTCCATCACCGCCGCCGCGGCTGGCATAGCCATCACAGCAGTTTCTTCCACCTCTCGCACCATGGCCCCGGTGTCCATGGTGGCAGTTGTGGTGGTCGTGACAGAGAACGATTCCCTTTGACCAGCGACAAAACTGGGTAGATACCCGCCCACCACCAACACCAACACCGCAGCCACCGCAGCGATTGCCGTGCCAGAACCAAACATCCAACGTTTTTTGGGGAATTTCACCACTTTTTCTTTGCGGATGGTCTCCATAACGGTTTCCCGCAAGGAGGCAGGTGGCTCCACCAGTTCGCCCAAGTCTCCATCCAAGGCGCAGTAGGCTTCATATATCCGTTGACAATCTTGGCAGGTTGCCAAATGTGCTTCCAATTCTGTTTCTTCCTGGGCTGTCAATTCGCCGTCTAATTTGGCGGACAACCGTTCTCTTGCTTGTTCACAATCCAATCCCACTACCCCCTTTCTGTTTGTTTAGACGAAGATGATTTGGTTTTGTTCCCGGTTCGCTCCAACATTTGTCGCATTTTTTCACGAGCTCTGGCAATGCGGGACTTCACCGTGCCGGCTTTGGCACCGGTGGCCTGGGCGATTTCATCGTAAGACAGGCCGTTGACCGCTCGAAGCACCAGAGCTTGACGGTACTCCGGCTCCAACTGTTCCAGTGCTTTGGCGATGTGCTCCCGCTCCATTTTTTCGGAAATCTGGTGGAAAGGGTCGGCCTTTGCATCCTCCACCGCTGTTTCCGCCTGCTCCTCATCGGTGAGGGAGACAGCCTTTTGCCGTTTTTCCCGCCGGAGAAAATCGATGGCAACGTTGGTCGCCAATCGATAGAGCCAGGTGGAGAATTTGGCATCGGAGCGATAACCCTTCAGTCCTCGCCAGGCCTTCAAAAAGGCCTCTTGGGACACATCCAAGGCATCCTCCGGATTGCCAACCATGCGGAGCGCCATGGTGTAGACCTGTTTTTCGTAGGCCGTCACCAACTGTTCAAAGGCGGCTTCGTCCCCATTTTGTGCCTTATGTATCCATGTTTGTTCGTCCACAAACTCACCTCAAATCCCGTTGAATGCCTTTGGCGATTTTGTAAATCTCCTCCAAAGTGCTGACGTGGGCAATTTTTTCCTTGTAATAACTGCCATGGGACACCCCACGAAGGTACCAGTTCAGTTGCTTGCGGGCCTCCAAGCAGGCCACCCGCTCCGTTTTGTCTTCCGATGCCATCTCGATTTGACGGACGGCAAGGTCAATGCGGTCGCGAAGGCAGGGCACCTCTGGCACGGTTTCCCCCGCCAAGGCCGCCTTCAGTTGGGCGAAGAGGAAGGGATTGCCAAAGGCACCGCGTCCCACCATAACCATATCCGCGCCGGTTCGCGCCATGCACTTCACCCCATCCTCGGCGGTGAAGATGTCGCCATTGGCGATGAAGGGAACGGTCAGGTTTTCCTTGACCTTAGCAAGCATATCCCAATCCGCCAGACCGGAATAGAGCATGGAGCGGGTCCGACCGTGGACGGCAATGGCGCTGGCCCCGGCCTGTTCCATGGCCTTGGTAAACTCCACCACATGGATGGAACCTTTGTCCCAACCCAGGCGGGTTTTGATGGTCACCGGCACATCCACCGCCTCCACCACTGCCTCCACGATTTTGTAGGCCAAGTCCGGGGAGCGCATCAGGCCACTGCCGTCGCCACTGTTGGCGATTTTCGGCATGGGACAGCCCATGTTGATGTCGATGAAATCGGCGCCACTGTGGTTCAGTGCCAAAACGGCGGCCTCCCCCATAATGGTGGGGTCGTTGCCGAAAATCTGCGCACCCATAACGGGGCAACAATCCCGCTTCAGCAGTGCCACACTTTTCTTATCCTGATAGACCAGTGCCCGAGAGGACACCATCTCCGTCACCGTCACCGATGCGCCTTGCTGGGCGCAAACGGTACGAAATGCCCAGTCTGTGACCCCCGCCATGGGCGCCACAACCACCTTACCTTCAATCTCTAAGTTCCCCAGTTGCACGGCAAATTCTCCTTAAAATGGTCATTTTGCCTTTATTTTATCACAGAACCGCCACAAATTCAAGAGTGCCATTGCCTCCTTTTGAAAACCAGTCGTCTCTACAAAATCCACCAAATCAAGGTGGATAGGCCACCGCCAGCCAGGAAGGTGAGTAGAGGGAGCCAGGCGGTGCCCGCCCCTCTGCCTCCGTGGACTTTGGTGCGGACATAGGTTTTCGCCGCCCGGTTGGCCTGTTCCATCACCTGCTCTGGGGTGACCCCCGCCCCCTCCTTGACGATGAAAATGGCCTGTTCAAACAGGTCACTTCCCGATGGTTTCACCATAACCACCTGTTTTGTCGTACCTTTTACCATGTAACAACCTCCTTTTTTGGTAGTTTCCCCCAAGGTGGTCGCCTCTATTCTTCCTCTAGCTTTTTTTTGCAACCTGTGGTAATATAAAGATGTATCACCGAATTTGAAGGAGGACTTATGATGAAAAAATTATATGCAATCCTGCTGATAGTCTCTATGGTCGCCACCATGCTCACCTCCTGCACCAAGTCGGTGGAAGAAGCCCCCACCGTGGTGGAACCGCCAGTTATAGAAGAAGTTGTGGTAGAAGAAATCCCCACTGTGGAGGCCATTCTCTATCTACCCAACGAAAATGTGGATGGTTTTGATGAAAAAACCGTAACTTTGGAAACATTGGACGGTGAAACCCTTCTGGACGCCCTGATTGACCAAGGTGTCTACAGCGACGAAATTGCCCTGTTGTCCATGACCCAGGAGGGCGATAACCTAACCTTGGATCTATCCCCGGCCTTTGGAGATGCCGCCAGCACCACTGGTACCGCCGGCGAGCTGATGTTGGTGGGTAGCCTGGTCAACACCTTTTTGACCGCCTTTGACTGTCAGACCGTCACCTTATTGGTGGAGGGGCACCAGTTGGAAACCGGTCACACCATCTATGATTTTCCCCTGGAATTTTTCGCCAACTAACTGCGACCATCTGTGATTTTGGAGGTTCCCTTTGAAAAAAACCATCACCATTTTACTGCTCTGCACCTTGCTTCTCACCGCGGTCATGTCCACGGTACAGGGGCGAGTTAGCCTTGCCTTTGTGGCGGTCAACGACACCATCCCCCTGACCCTGTCCGCCAACGAACAGCCCTACCGCAGTGGCGGTACCCTGTTCGTCCCCCATACCGCCTTTGGCGCCAGTGGGTTGAGTTGCTACCTGTCCTATGGCGGTGGCTCCACCCTAGCTCTATACAGCCAGTCCCGCCGGCTGGACTTTGACCTGACCGCCGGTACTGCCACCGACGAAAACGGCAACGTATCCAATGTGACAATCACCATAAAAAACGGCTATGTCTACCTACCCGCCTCTGTCTGCGCCGCCCATTTCGGGATGTCCGTCTCCTATTTGACCAGCAACGACGGTTACACCGTGGTGCGGTTCACCAACGGCAACGAAATCTACGACAACTCCCTGTTCATTCAGCGGGCGGAGAATTTCATCGCCTACAAAGTCAGCGAGGTCTCCCCGAGCACATCGACCACCACGCCGTCCACCTCCACCGGTTCCAACACCGAAGAGACACCGGAGCCAGAACCAGAAATCATCCCCGCCACCATCCATCTGGGGATTTTCGGCGGTGAGAATCTATGGCAAAACTTGACCAGTTTGGGACAATACGACCAAATCGCCACCTTTTTCCTCACCGCAGAGGAAATTTTAGAACACGGCGACACACTGCGTCAACTGGCGGCGACAGGCCATCACCTGGGCATTTACGCCAACTCTTTGGAGGAAATTCAAACCGCCAACCAGGCCTATGCCACCGTATCTCTGCCCAAATCCCTGCTGGTTGCCACAGATTTCGGCACAGACACCGAGGATTTCACCGACTGCTACGCCGTGTTTGTCGCCCCAGAGGAGCCCCTCACCGCCCGCACCGTTGCCACCTTGTACGATACCACCAGCCTGTTTTTCGTGGAAGGCGACCAGTTGGTGGTCTCCCTCCTCACCTTCATCTCCACCGATGCCAACATCTGCCCCATCCGGGAGATGGACACCTTCCCCGCAGAACCATAACACCACCCAGTGACAAAAAATATGGATAAGCAAATAGTAAAAAACCAGAACTCCACCCGTAGGGGAGGGGCTCTGCTCCTCCCTAAAGGTTGAAAATCTCCACCATTTATCATACTTTTTGGTTGCTGACGTTGTCAGCGCGCTGCTTACGCAGCTATCGCCCTTCGGGCGAACCAAAGCCGTGTATTTTTTGAAAACACTGGCTATGCCAGTAGCGCTTCGCTCTGACGGCCTGACGGCCTGTTTTCAAAAAGTATAAAATGGTGGAGATTTTTAGGTTGCGGGGGCAGAGTAGAACCCTGCCCCTACAGTGGGTTTTCCAGTTTTTATACAGCGCCTTCTTTGGTGACCCGTACGGGAATCCAGGTAAGGAGAACACGCCACTGGCGTGTTCATTTTGATTGAACTTCGATTCCCATATGGGAATCGAACAAAAAAACAATCCACATCCTGATGGATGTGGATTGTTTTTGGTGACCCGTACGGGAATCGAACCCATGATACCGCCGTGAAAGGGCGGTGTCT
>JAWXUJ010000009.1:0-15489 GCA_044432765.1 Eubacteriales bacterium
CTGTTCAACTTGCAAATTCAGCCGGATATGCCCTTCGCCACCCAGGTTTCGGCAGACAAACGGCTCATCGATTTCTTGTTTGGTGACGATCCCGGCGCGTTGGATTCCAATTACACCCGGTTCTATCGGATGCTGACCAACACCAAACCCTTAGACCCCATTATGACAAACCAAAAGCAACTGGACAGTTTGAATATCTCCTATGACAGTGGTGTTCGCCTGTTCAACCTGTTTGGTGATGAGGGCAGTGGTCGGAAGTTCTTCATCCAAAATTTCTGCAAAGAGCGGGAAATGAACGGTATTATTCTGGACTGCCACAAGCTGTTTGCCTACGATATATCCTTCTTGGAACGGGCCCTTTGGGCGGTCTGTCGGGAGTGCATCCTGAGCAACTGTAGTTGCACTTTGGACGGCATGGAATTCCGGGAAGACGAAAAAGAGCATTTTTACAGTAACTTCGATTTGACCCTGGGAAAGCTGTCAGGAGCGGGTATTACCGTCTTTTGCGTCAGCGAAATGAAGTTGCCTCTGCGGGAAATGACCAAGCAGGCCTTTACCCAACTGGAACTGGACACCCCCGGCAACTACGAGCGATTTGAAATATGGAAGTATTATGCCCAGGGTTACTGCTTTGAAGAAGATGTGGATTTGGAGGAAATGGCAACCAAATTCCTGTTCACCGCCGGTAAAGTCAAAGGCGCCATCACCCAAAGCCGGGCGCTGGCAGATATGGAACGGCTAATCAATATCTCTCGATACTGCATATTTGAGGCCTGCTACGGTCAAATGAAGCACGAATTGACCCAAAAAGCCACAAAGGTCAAGGTGGTCTACACCCTGGACGATATCGTTATGAACCCCACCCAGCGGGAAACCATTGAACGGGTCTGCGAACAGATGCGCTACCGGAAACAAGTTTACGAAAAGTGGGATTACAACCGGAAATACCCCTATGGTCGTGGCCTGTCCGTTCTTCTCTTCGGCGCACCTGGTACTGGTAAGTCCATGAGTGCCCAGGTCATCGCCAGTGCTCTGAATCTGGAATTGTACCGGGTTGACCTGTCCAAAGTCGTGGATAAATATGTCGGTGAAACGGAAAAAAGTATCTCCATGATCTTCCGCGAGGCAAAAAAGTGTAACGTGGTTTTGTTCTTCGACGAAGCCGATACCATGTTCGGCAAGCGTACCGACTCCGGTGGCTCTGGCGAGTCTGCCGCCAACAACAAGACGGCTCACTTGCTCCAGGAGGTGGAAGCCTACGATGGCGTCACCGTCCTGGCAACCAACTACAAGCACAACATTGACCCGGCCTTCTTCCGTCGTATGAAATTCATCGTGGAATACCAATTCCCTGACCCAGATACCAGAGAGATGCTGTGGCGCACCACCATTCCTAAGGGTACGCCCTTGGCAGACGATGTGGACATCCGCTTCCTGGCGGAGCGGTTCGAGTTCGCCGGTGGTAACATTAAGAACTGCATCCTAAACGCCGCTTTCTTCGGCGCGGCAGAGGGGGATGGCTCCAAGGTCTATATGAAAAACTACCTGGAGGCCATCCGCTATGAGTTCATCAAAACCGGTAAAATCTTCGCAAAGACCGATTTCGAGCCATATGCCAGCCTACTGGGATTGGACTGATAATCTTTAATAAATCTTTAGAGAAAAAAGGGTTTTTTTGTGATATACTGATAGCAAGAAAATAGTACAGAAACTTTATCATATTAAAAAAGAGAGTGAGGGATTGCTTTGGAAAATAATCCATTGTATCCATTTGAGAGAAATCGATATTATCCCGGTAAGTTGCTGACTGCCACAGATTTTCAGGCAGAACAGAACTATACCAACAATAAAAGACGGTTCATGAACCAATTTCTCTTTGGGAAAGGCGTGGTCTGCGGTCTGTCCGTGTTCAATTTGGACGATTTTTCTGTGATGATTGAAAGCGGCGTCGCCGTGGACGGCATCGGTCGGGAAATCGTGGTGGGGAGCACTGTGGTGAAGAAATTGTCCACCATCAACGGTTTCTCCAATTTGACCACCGACCGGGCAACCCTCTGCCTTCAATACCAAGAGGAAGAGGCACAGCCTGTCTATGCCATGCAAAAGCAAGAGGTCGGACAGGATTTGGAGAACAACCGCATTTGCGAGGGCTACTCCATGTGCTTGGTGGACACCGAATCTCTCATGGCATCCTATGCCATGGAGAGCGAGTTCTACTCCTGCGGTCGCCTCTACCAAGACGAGACCTACACCGTGGATGTGATTATGCCCGCTGTTGTCAGCTGTGGCAGTCTGGTGAAAATCATGATGCGGGTCAAGCGTCACGTGGGATTGGGTAAGGATTTGCGCATCCATGCCATGCTCCAAACCCCAGCCTTCACCGGCTCTGACGGTCAACAACAACTGGAAATTCAAACAGGCAACATCCACCTGGAAGTGGATGAGGTCTATGAGTGCGAATACTGGATGACCGCTCAAAAGCAGGAGAACAACAGCGCAACCATCATCGCCAAGGCGGAGAACATCCGCATTGTCCAAGGTGGTCAAGAAAAGATTGCGCCCACCAGTTTCAATCTGCGTAGCGCCATCAAATCCGTGTCCCCCAGTGCACTCATCACCCACGAAATCGGGCGGATGAGCCTGGAAATGCGGGAAATGGCCAACACCAACCAACTGATTCGCCTGGCGGAATTCCACCTGGTTCGCACTGAAAATTCCTACGTCATCGACCGTGTTCTGGATGGCGAAATCAAAGATTACATCGCCCTGCCAGCCGAGGAACGGCTCCGGGCAGAATATAGCTCCTTCTATCGGGATGCAACCATGTATCAAATGCCACAGATGGTGGCGCAGGCACACCAAAGTCAGCCAAGCGCCAGCACACCTTCCAAAGAGCCAATCTACGCCAGTGGTTCTTGCGAAATTCCACTGAGCGTGGATGCAAAGGCCGGCATGGTGTTCTATTCTGGAGAAATTCTTCACGGTTTGGGCCGTGGCGATGTCCAGGTGGATATTGGTCTCTACTACTTAAAACACGACAAGAGCCTGGGCACCGATGGTCGTTGCACCATCTATGGCGATGCAGAGCTGTTCCACAAAGAGGAAGAACTGCCTGTGATTCACGGCACCACCGCCGTCAAGGTACTCAACGATAAAGGGTGCTTCGTGGTGGCGGTCAAGCTGTTGGAGGACACCTCCAGTGCCATGGCTGAAATGACTTGGAGCGCCGTCAAGTTGCCACGGGCAGACGGCCTGGACTACCTGGACGAAAAGACCAATCGGAGCATTGTGGCTGAAACCGCAACCGTCTCCTTGGCACCAGGGGAAAGCCACTTCTTCAACGTTCGCTTTAAGAACATGGAACAGTGCAGCTTGAAGTACACCTTGACCGAGGAAAACAGTGGCGAAATCAGCCGCGACGGCGTCTACACCGCACCAGCCAAGGAAGGCATCTACGAAATCAAGATTGCCTGTGCGGAAACACCGGTTATTTGCACCTACGCTTACGCGGTGGTGAAAAAGAAAAACGACATTGCATAGGGCAGCATAAAGCCCGAAGATTGGAGGGGAAAACATGGTTTTTGAAGTGGGAAGGCAGATATACGAAAGCGTCCAGACTGTGCTAGAAGGCAAGGTCAACAACGTTTACGTCTGCCGTGAATTGGGCGCCCCAACGAGAACCTATTACACCCTTTTAGAAATCAAAGACCGGATTGTGGCAAAACAGTTGGTGGAATGTTTGAGCACGGTGGAAAAACCGGGCTTCTGCAAGCGGAGCTTCACCCACCACGACCACATTTGCTTCCTGTTGGATCACCGGACGGTTCGCCCCATGGAGAAGTTCTTCATGGGTGCCGTGCGGAGTCGGTTTGAATGTGAAGAGCTGGTGCTCAAAGTGGTGATGGAGTGCTTGGATCAAGCACCCTATATTCCGTTTCCGCTGATGAAAATGACGTTCAATCAGAAAAATGTGAATCTGAGCCAGGATAACAGTGTGTATTTTACCTACAACTGGGATTTCACCTATTTTGAACCAGACTGCGATGAGGCCAACTGCACCGCCGCCTTGGCATCTCTCTTGGCGCGTCTACTGCGACAACAGCAAGGTGTCCGCGGTGGCGCATTTGAGTTGATTGAACGAAAAATCCACCGGGATGCCTATTCCACCTGTTCTGAGCTGTACCACGATATTCGGGTCACTGCCGTTCCCAAGAAGAAATTGAATTTGTGGAAACGTATCAAACGGTTTTTTGTATCCAACAAAGACCGGTTGTTCCGTATTTTGATGGTGCTCTGTGTGGTGCTAGTGATTTTGGCAATCCTTTCGCTGATTTCTCATTTGGTTTTTGGTGAATCGTTTTTCCGGAGAATTTTTTTCAACTCGTTTGAAATAATTGGCACAGAAAGTATGTTGATACAGTGAAACCTGATGTACCAAAGGAGTAAGTTTTGTGAAAAAATTTCTGTTATTTTCTCTGATTGTCATGTTATTGACTGCAATCTGTGTGTTCGGTTGTGGGTTTATGATGACGCCACAGCCTGCACTGGTTGCGGAAAATATGGCAGTGGGGAATGTGCTTTATCTTGGCTCCACCAGAGGCGGAGATGTAAAATTTTATATGGTGGATGGCGAGGGACAGGTGAATCACTCCTTTGCAACCACCCAACCGGGGCAACTAGAAGCCATGGTGGGCAGTGGTGACGACTTGTACATCTCCATGCGGGATTTGGGCAAAAGCACCATTGAAAAATGGAGCAGTGGCAAAACTGTCCAAACCGTAGGCGTGTTGGAGCAGGGGACAGTCAACCAAGTGTTGGACTTGGCCTACTACCAAGATGAACTGTACGTCACCGGAATTATGAGCGATGGCGTCAGCCTGGGCATTTACCAGATGAAAGAAGAAGGGTTTGAACTGACCCAAATGTACAACTTGACCGGTATCGATGTGGTGGATGCTATCTACTTCAACCGGGAATTGTTGGTACAGAATTTAAGTGGCAACGTCTACCTGGTCGATGAAACCGGTGTGAAACTGGTGAAAGAACCGGTGGAAAACACCGGGTTCCTGGTGCACAATGGCGCCAGCTTGACCTATTATGATATCGATGCCAACACCAGCACCAACTATTCTGGCGACAGCACAACCATTACCGATTTGGATACCAACCAAGAAGTGAAAAACGCCGTAGGCGGTGGAAACTTCTGGGCAGTGACCGTCAACAATTTGGGCTATGCAACCTTGCTTCACGGCAACGGCGCTGAAATGGTGGAGGGTATCTCCGTCACCGGCACCGCCGAGTGGTATATGGAAGAAGGCCAGACATTGCTCTTTGTCTGCTTGGGCATTGTAGCGGTTTTGGTGGGGGCGATGTTCCTCACTTATGCCGTGATGAAGCACTCCAAACGACTGGTTTTGAAAGCGTTGTGCATCACCGTATGGTACGCCGCACTGGTGGGATTTGGACTGTACTGGGTGGAGGCCTCTGGCATGGTCAACATGGCCAGAAGCACTTGGTTCATGTCCGTGCTGACTGGCTTGTCCCTCATCTACATCCTGTTTATCTGCAGCATGGTGTACCCTATGGGAAAAATGGCAACCTTTGCAGAAAACATCTATAAGGGAGACTACACCCGCTTCCCACAAAAGTTGCCTGGCGACGAAGTGGGACGGATTGGACATGGCTTAAACGGCATCGCAAGCCAACTGGAACAGACGGCGTACAACAACCGGAAGACCATGCGGGTTTACAACCGTTTTGTCCCCAAGGACATCCAAAACATCTTCGGCAAAAGCAGTGTGATGGAACTGGAGTCGGGGCAAGCCACCACTTTGACCACCATGATTGGTGTGGTCTCTGTCTCCAATCGCTACGAGGTGCGCAAGAATGTGAAGGATGAAACCTACACAGGCTGGATGATGCACACATTAAATACCATCAACAGCGTTGCGAAAAATCACCGCGCCGTTCCCGCCGGTACGGGCTGTTCCCTCCAAGGGGTCAACCTGCTGTACCACGACAACCCCAACGACGCCATGACCTATGGTATCGAGCTGTTTTCCAGACAGCGGGGCGGCGATGCCTATGCAAAAATTCCCATCAACTACAGCTTTATGGTGCACTACGGCGATGCCATTTATGGCATGGGCGGCGATGCTGACCAGGCCTTTATGTTCCTGGCCTCACAAGAGCTGGAAACACTACAGGCCTACCAAGACCGAATGGGGCAGGCTGGTGTTCGCATGGTCATGACCGAGCAGGCACAAAAACAGGTCACCAGCCCTGTGGACTACCGCTACTTGGGCTTCATCGGCGAGGGTAGTTCCGGTTTTAAAATGTATGAGGTGCTCAACGTTTTGCCGGAAAAAGAACGGCAGTTGAAGTTGCGCACAGCGGAAGACTTTGAAAAAGGACTGATGCTGTTCTACAAAAATGATTTCTACTTGGCGCGGAATAAATTTTCCGCCATTGTGAAAAAGAATCCCACCGATGGCATCGCCCGCTGGTATGTATTTGCCTGTGAGCGCGCCTTCCAAAACGGTGGAAAAGACAGTTCCTATAGCCTGTTTTCCCATAGCGAGCTGGATGTAAAGGCTGAAAAACAAGCCCCATCCTACGTATAAAACAGGCAAATCATCCATGAAACGAGGTGAATACCCCAGGTGAATTCCTTAATTCAAGTGCTTTACGCGTCGCTTAAGAGCAAGATAACAAAGTATTGGAACCTATTTAGACGCTGGACCAGTTGGTCGGTGATCAAAAGTGCGATTCTAACAAAGGTTCGGAAGTTCTTTGTCAACCTCTTTAATATTAAGCCGAAAAATCGACAGGATTATTATACCTTTGGCTCTCTGATGATCAGCAAAAAGCTGGCATTTTCCGTCATCGTTATCCTGGGTGTTTTCAGCGCCTATTTGGTCTATACCACACAGCCGGACATATTCAACTTTAACGGCTTTACCACCTCCAACACCACCTATGACTATGACTCCTTCTTCCTTCGATTCAAAGAAGGAACTGTCAATATACTGGCAGAGGACGGACACTTGGCCTATGTGGGCAATGTGGGGAGCGGTGCCTGTAATGGCAGTGGTAAACTATACCGGGACGATGGCTCGCTTCTCTATAACGGTGCCTTTGTCAACTCCACCTTCGAGGGTAATGGCTCTATGTATTACAAAAGCGGCAGCACTCAATACGATGGAGTCTTTGCGGAAAATCTGTATCACGGTGAAGGGATTTACTATTGGGAAAACGGCTCCAAGCAGTATATGGGTCAATGGCAGTTTGGCATGAAATCCGGCGACGGCGTACTGTACAACTCCAGTGGTTCCCAGGTTTTTGCCGGTAAATTCAGCGCCGACCAACTGGTCTATAGCCAGATGGCACAGCAAACCACCGCAGATATCGCGGAGATGTATTCAGGCAACACGGAAATCTTTGTGGACAGCGACACCTACTGCGTGAAAATGCCAGAAATCGATGCCATTTACGCCGCCAACGAGGATGTGACCAGCCTGGATAACACCAGAACTGTCAACTCCATCTATGTGTTAAAAGACAATTTCGTAGTGGGCGATCAGGTGTATACCTCCATCTCCCAAATCGAAGAACTGTTGGGCGAGCCTATTTATGAAGGCTTGACCTACGCCGATATGTCCGATCAAATCGCCATTTTAGACCTGATTTCTGCCGGAAATCCAAACTTTGTGTCCCCAGATATCACTGTGAGCTATGCCTATGACAACGCGGCAAATGTGACCAGTCAATCTTTGAATTACCAAGTTTTCGTCTACGCCTTCCAGTATGAAGGCCTGCTCTATCGTTTCTATTGTTCCAAGGAGGGCGACCAATTCGCCATGTACTGCATTGAATAGGAGGTGAAACCGTGAAAATTTGGCATAGAATCACAGCTTGTTTGGTCTTGGCAAGCCTTGTTTTACAATCCTTGACCATGGTGACCAGTGCCAAAGTACCGGTGAACCTCTATTTGAGTCAGGTGCAAAGCCTGGCACTGGCAAACAACGATGCTTTTACCCGCAAGTACAACGAAATCCTGCTGGAGCAGGTGAAATATGAAGACGCGGTGCGAAGCGTCACAGAAAAGCAACGGAATATGTCCACCTTCCGGTGGAGCTTCCTTCTCTCTTTTGAGTTTCCCGAGAAGGCAAATTTGACGGAATCCATGGAATTTCTCTTCAAACCCTTGACCATTCAAAACAACATCACAACCTTGACCCAGGAAATGCTGGACCTGAAATACGAAGTCATTGCCACTGTCTCACAGTTGTATATGGACTGCTACATCCTCCAAGAACAGGTGGCCTTCAACCAGGAGATGTTGGCATCTGCAGAAGAGGATTTGGAGCGAGCCACCTTCTTGGCCAAGTCTCAACCGGAGTATGAGGCCGAGCAGGAACGGTTGGATGCCAGGGTGAGCACCTTGACCTCCGAGGTGGCATTGCAACTTCGGAACTTTGAAAACGCAAAAACCGCCCTCAGCCAAGAGATGGAGATAGACTACTCCACCGGCTATACCTTCCGCAACTGTTTGGAGGAATTGAGCATCGACCGGGATGACGTGACCCGTTTGGTGAATCACACCCTTGCCAACAGCCAGGAATACTTTGAAACCCAAGTCGCTTCCTATGCCGCCCAGCTCAATATGGACTTGGCGGAGCAGAAAATGACGTCGGCTTACGGTGGGTATATGAACATGATTACCCCATACCTGTCCCAAGTGCGTCGTGGGGTGGACGTGGATGCAGCGGCTTTCCAGTTGGCCTATCGCTCATTCCTCACCGCCATCGATGCCCGTTGGCAGGGCTACTATAAAATCTTCTGGTTCATCAAAATCTCCAAGGAACTGATGAAAGGGGATTTGGACGGCATCCGCTACGTAGAGGATGAACCATACTACCTCTACACTGCCGCCATGGACTACTCCACGGCTCGCGACACCCAAGAGAGCACAGCAACCACCATCAGCACATCGGTGAAACTGGAGTTTGAAAACATCATCACCGCCCACAATGCCTATACCTCTGCCGTAGAATTGACGGAGGACATGGCGGACCAGTTGGAACAACTGGTCATGCTCAATCGGATGGGCGAAGTGGATGGCGACGAAGTCAATGCCAAGCAAGAGGAGTATCAAACCCAACAACTGGACACCTTGGGTATGCTCAGCGATTACAACGAAATGCTCATCGCCTATGACCGCTTGACCGTTGGTGGCATCACCGCGCTACTCACCGGGGCATCCCTGGACGGAGACAGTGGCTCCGGCGGCGATATGCTGGGTACTTCTATCTCCAACGACGAACCCTACTACTACATTACCAGTCGTGTTCAGGATATGTTGGTGCAGGTTGGCGTCAACATTCCAGATGAGTTTGAAATCACCGTCACCGATTATGAATTGTGGTACAACGACACCCAAATCGGAACGCGCACCGCCATTGATTCCCCGATTTTACACCTGGCCATCGCCGCAGAAAACGACGAAAATATGTTGGATATCCGCTTCTACAACGAAGATGAATTCGTGCAGACCTGTGCCATCGATGCCATGCTACCCAAGGGTCCTCTGGACTTCAACATTGTGGAGGCCGAGGAAAAAGTGGAGGAAAAAGTGGTGGGCACATTCACCACGGACTACAACGTGGTTTTGGACACCATGACCATTGCAATCACGCCGGAAGACGGTCTGGGTATCGCCAGTTACCGGATTACCGACAGCCAGGGCAACTGGATTTACAGCGAAACACCACTGTCCACCGATACCAGCTTGGTCTACTTGCAACTTATGGCAGAGGACATGAGCACCTTGGTGGTGGAACTATACGATGACGGCGGAACTCTGCTATACAGCGGACGATTGAACGCCAGTGCCATGGATATTTTGGCAATCGTGGAAGGAGAATGATGAAATGTCCCATAAAAAATTAAACATGACAGTTCTAATTGTCCTCCTGGTCGCCTTGCTGACTGTGGGTGCAACCCTACTGGTGCAAGCCCTGTGGGACAGTGACCAAGCTGTCCACATTGTTGCCAGTGATATCGAGGATTCCACCTTAATCATCGGCACCCACCTGATTCACATCAGCTCTCTCACCGAGGACTTGTATGAAATCTCCTTGACCTCTGCCGAGGATTCGGGACAGATGAATATGTACTATAAATCGGAGATGGCAGGTGGTACCTGGTTTGACATCACCGCCGCCAGAACTTTGGCGGACATCTCCACCGCCGGCACAGCCGTGGACAATAGCATCATCGAAGCCCTGTTTTTTGAGTACCACACCAAGTCCGATGGCATCACCTATGACCTGCGAACCGGTGAGGCCATCTGCGTCTTCGACATTGTGGACCCCTATGACCTGTCTGCGCTACCGGAGCTGGAACCTCTGAAAAATCAATACGATTTGCTCTGCGAAAAAGAGGACAAAAACGATGTGGAGGACTGGTGCGAGAAGCATATGCGGGAACTGTTCAGCATTGACTTCACCATGGAAACCGCCACCTATGAGGACGACATCACCGGCGAAGACATCTTTGTGGATGGCGCAGAACTCAATGATTTGGACGAAAACCTGTACCAACTCCAGTGGTTCCTGGACACCCAAAATGCCCGGGACATGGATTCCGACCACACCGGTGTGACCATGGATGTGATGAGCGCCGTGGATGCGGAACGCCGCTTGATTACCATGCGGATTCTCAACGAAAAAGCCTTTGAACTGCAACAGGTCTGGATGGGCAACAGCACCATCACCGCCCGACCAGAGGACTATGTGGTCAGCGTGGAACTGACAGAGGCTCTCAGCAGTTCTTTGGACAACATCAACGAATCCACCACCACTCATATGAACTACATCCTGTCCGAAGGCACCACCACCATCACTGCCCAACAATACTATTGGAAATCCAAGCTGATAGACGACAGTTTTGTGGAAATGCAAGACGATTGTGACTACGATGTGGAACAGCTGCTGGCTCTGGAAGCACTTCTCAGCGGAGATGGCTCTTTGGGCAGTGAGTCCACGGATTTGATTTCCTCCATGGTGGAGGAAATGTTCGCCACCTTGGTGGAAACCTTGTCTGCTGGCGAAAATGTGGACTACACCACCGCCGTGGCAAACGGTGAAACAGAAACTTATTTGAGCAGTCTGGTGGATACCTATGAATCCACCATCTCCCAAATGTTGGCGGAAATTTATTACATGGAAGAATCTCTGGCTGACACCATGAGTACCGACGACGCCACGGCCTATCTCAGCGATTGCATCACCGATATGGGTGACCTATACAACGCAGTGGCAGATGACGATTTTGCCAACGCGGCCTACAGCGCTTTGGACAGCTTTTTGGATCAACTGACCGAAAAGTTGACCGACATCACCCAGGCCGGTGACTCATCTGAAATCGACTTACTCATAGAAGAAAAAGCGGATTTGCAGACGGAGTATATGTCCTGTCTGGATGACAACGACTTAGACGGCGCTTCGGCAATCGCGGAATTGATTGATGATATTGACGATCAAATCGACGCATTGCTTTCGGCGCAGACCGATGCTTATGCCACAGCGGTTGAAAATCTATCCGATTTGCAAGATGCCCTTGCGACAACCACGGACCCTCTGGAGGTCACCGTGCTCAACAACCAAATCGCAGAGGCCAATGCCCTGGTCGCTTCTCTGGAAAGCCAGATGTCCTCCGGTTCTGTTGCACTACAGGTGATTGATTTGAGAGACTCCGCACTGGAGGCCATCAACAATGGTGAGGCAGGAACATTAGAAGCCTGCATCAGCGCATTGGACAGTTTGATGGATGCCAACTACAGCCTGGTTTTCCCTGCAATCACGGAAATTTACGAGGCATTGTTGGAAGACATGGAATTGAGTGGTTTTAGCAACAGTTATAGCGCGGGCTATCTGGACGGCTCCGCTGGCACCGAACCAGGCACCACCAGCTCCTCCGGCGATGGATCCGGTGATGGTTCCGGTGATGGTTCTGGCGATGGTTCCGGCGATGGTTCCACCAGTGCTTCTAGCGAAGGAACCTATATCTTTGCAGATGCCATCGATTTGGTGGAAGAGGCCATCCTGGACAACAAGGGTGCCTATGAAGCTGCCATGGCACAGAAAATCACCACAGATGACTTCTTGGAAGATGTTTGCACCGTTATGGGCCTAGACCCAGATGGCATGGACTGGGACAGCTTGATGAACGCTTTGAACGACAATGAAGATGCTATCGTGGTAGCTGCTCTGGCAGAGTATTTGGACTCCCAGGCCAATCCAGAGCTGGAAACATTGCTGACATCCCTGGGCAACCAGCTGTACTTGGCGGGAAGTCCATTGATCTACCAACGGGTGGAAGACATTGTCACAGAATACATCCCATTGAACACCTTGAGTTCTGTCACTGGGATGCGATATTATTGGAACAATACCAAAAGCGCGGGCATCCTGGCAAAGGGTGCAGAATATTATGCCTTTACCATGTTTTATGATGTGGTCAGCCTCAGTGAAGCTGGTGGTGAGACCATCAAAATGTCCAAACCCACAGATTTCCGTCAGTTCATCCACGTTCCAGAGGATTTTGCCGCAGAGTATTTGGCGTGTCAATGCGCCTATCTGAAAAACACAGACTACGGCGTAGCGATTCCAGATTCCAGCCGGGATCAAGTGGATGCACTTGTCGAAATGTTATTCCAAGGAGGCGTCTAAATGGCAGATTATCCAATCATAGCCGATGTCAGCAACTTTATTGTGAAGCATCTGCGTGAAAATATGTGCCCATCTCCCATCCCATCCCCCAACAATATTGAAATTTCTTCCCCGGGGGCAGAAGATGTGGACTACCTGTTGGGCCTATATCTATACGATGTCCAACAACAGGGTGATGTGTCACAGCCACCCCTTCAACGGGCGGGGCATATGCGAATGAAGCGGCCCCCAAAGCCCTACACTTTGTCTTATATGCTGTTCATCAACGGTTCCTCCCAAATGGGACTCAAGGGGCCGGACGTCCAGAAAATCATCGGTCGCGCCGCCCAAATCGTGGGCGCCAACGCCATCGCATTTCCCAATCAGCTTCAAACCTGGTTGGAAGAGCGTGAACCACCCATCTTGCTGACACCAGCGAGAATCACCTTGGAAGAAAAGGTGCGGGTTTGGCAGGCCATCAACAAGCCATACCAAATCAGCCTGTTTTACAAGGCAGAGCCGGTCTTTATCTCCAGTGATGTGATCATCGATGTGCCTATGGTCAACGATGCCCGCTTCAACATTTCCATCACTCACGAACCAGGCGGGAGGTAAGGCAGAATGGCATACACTTCTGTGATTTCCTATCAGGCATCCTACGTGATGCAACTGATTAACACCTGCACGGGCCAGCCCATTCGCCACCCCAGAGTGGAGGCAAAACATAGAGGCGCAACCTTGTCCACTGTGTTAAAGCCTGACGGGTTCTGTGTGATTTTAAATGTGGATGAAGACACGCTGTTTTTGACACTCCAAGTGGCTGGCTATGAAACCCAGACATTGCAGGTGGAAAAAACGGTGCGTTGGGATCGTCCCACTCTGGTGCACATGGTGCCAGAGGTTTCGCGGAGTGGCCTGCAAACCCACTTGACCTTGGAGGGTCAACTGCCAGGTCTGACCCATATTTCTGGCGTGTTCCTCTCCAACTACATACTTCGCTTTAAAAATTACACCAGCAAAACCAAAAAGATGGCATTATTCAATCGCCACAACAAACCGTTGAGTCGGATTCACCATGGACTGCTGTCTGTGGACGAATCTTCATTCATACCATTTGCCGCCTATCCACAAAGATCAGTAGAGGAGGTGTTGGTAGAAGAATTCGACGATAGTGAGCTGCCAGCAGTCAACGCACCCATTGCACCGTTGATTGTGGGCACAGTCTATCCAGATGGACGCTACCTATTCCGCGTGACGGACGACAGCTCCAACCTCTGTTATCTTTTGCGTTTCGTGGTAGATGGAACAACTTATTTTCAAAGGGTGGATTTCCATTCCAAGGAGAAAATCGTATTGGAAAGAGGTGAGATTCTTTGAGCCTTGCAGTTGTAGCCGGTGCTTCCATTGTCTGCCCCATGGGCGCAGGTCCAGGTGTGTTAAATGTGACCAGCCAAACCACGGTGCAATTTGGCGGCAAACCTGCCGCCACAGTTATGGATACCGCGCCGATGTCAAATGTAGGAGCCTGTGGAATGTGCACCTCAATGGCAAACCCAGCCGTGGCATCCGCAACCGCAGCCGCCTTAGGCGTGCTGACCCCCCAACCCTGCACACCCACGCCCACAGGGACGTGGCAACCTGCGGGTATGGTAAAACTGGGTGGAAAACCTGTGTTGACCCAATCCGCAACCCTAACCTGTGCCTATGGTGGCACAATTACCATTACCAATCCAGGACAAACCAAGGTAATGGCGAAATAAGTTCCAAATATTGAAAGGAGGAAGGTTTCGAGACTTTCTTGAAACCGAATGCTATGGCAGAATATTTATCTCCCGGTGTATATGTGGAGGAGTATGACAATTCCCCACGCACCCTCGAAGGCATTGGCACCAGCACTGCTGGTTTCGTCGGTATGGCAGTCAAAGGCCAAACCGTCGGTGCTCCTAGCTTGGTCGTCAACTTTGGCGAATTTAAAAAACAATTTGGTGGCTATCTCAGCGAATACACCCACGAGGGCTATCGCTATCTGGCCTATGCCGTTGAGCAATTCTTCACCAATGGCGGCACTCGCTGCTACGTTGCTCGTGTAGCTCCAGCCGATGCAACTGCCGCTTCCATCACCATGGGTGGCGTCACCATGACCGCCAAGAACGTGGGCAAATGGGGCAACAAAATCATGGTCACATTCACCTCCGCAGAGCGGAAGAAATTCCAACTGACTTCCAAGGTCAACGAAACTGTTTTCGTTGCAAAGTCTGTGGATGGTCTTCGCGAAGGCGATGTGCTCCGTTATGAAGGTCAAACCAACAAAATCGTCAACATCTTTGAAAACACCTTGACCTTTGCTGACGCTTTTGAAGCCGACCCAACCGATTCTGGCCTGTTGGCCACCAAGATTTTGAAGCTGGTGGAACTGGACATCCAAGTGGCATACGACAGAGAAGTGGAAAACTACGCTGGCGTCACCATGAACACCATGTCTCCCAACTTCTTCATGCAACGCCTTAAGAGCAGCAACATGGTGGAAGTCACCGTGGAAGAGCTGGAAGGCGATTTGATCACCAAAGTCTTCGGCTCTGGCGCTGTTACCGGCACCATGACCTTGGAAGGCGGCAGCGACGGCACCATGGGCGCTGCAAATGCTGGCACCTTCATCGGTGAAGACAACGGCCCTGGCAAGCGTACCGGTATTGCTTCCTTTGTGGAAAACAGCGTGGTCAGCATGATGGCTGTCCCCGGTGTCACCGCTCCTGAAGTGATGGTCTCCCTGGTTGCC